>NZ_JBHYXC010000014.1:0-71748 GCF_042751495.1 Streptomyces sp. NPDC059373
GCCTTCGGCCGGGAGGTACCCCCACCCCCAAGCTCTCGGCTTCGCTCGAGCAGGGGGGACCCCCATCAAGGACTTCCGGCCGCCTTGCGATCGCACGCACCGGACGACGCTCCTTGACGGGCAAACATTGCCGGTCACGGCACTAGTGCCAGACCGCACCACCACGGACAACCCCGGCCGGGTCACCTGCCGGGGTTGTCCGCGTGCGTCAACGTCTCCCACGCCACGAACAGATCGTCGGTCCCGGCCGGCCGCTGCCGCGCCGTGAAGAGCAGCGTCTGAGGCATCTCCATGTGCAGCCGGTGCCGCAGATCGTTGACCGCGACCTCCGTCACCGCCCCGAGTCCCAGCTGCACATGCCCGCCGCACAGCCACTCCGGCACCCGAGCGCCCATCTCGTACCGGGCGTGGAACTCCAGCGCCGCCCGCACCCGCTCATGGATCTCGCCCCACACGTCCACGCCCTGGTGGAAGGCGGTCTCCGCGATGTGCGCCGTCGCCGCCAGCGAATACCCCACATGCCGGAAGTTGCGGCAGGTCTCCTGCGCGATCCCGTCCGGATACTGCCGCTGCCCGAACCAGTACGTCGCGAGCTGGTCCGGCGTCCTGATCGAACTGCCCTCCGGGGCCGGCGGCAGCGGCCCGTCCGAGGCCAGGTGGAAGTAGGCCCGCACCCGGTCGCGGAAGCGACCCAGAGCCTCCTCGAAGGCGTGCCGGTCGTCCAGGAAGACCGCGATGCCGGTGGCGGCGTCCTCCATCGCCAGGTCCCAGTTGCCGTTGTAGTCCGGGACCCCGCTCGAGACCTTGGGCAGATAGACGTTGCGCAGCATGTCCGAGAAGCGCTGCACCCCCCACTGCGGCCAGCCGCCGCCGACCTTGTACGTCCACCGGATGATCTCCGCCGCCCGCGCCCACGAGGCGCCGGCCCACGCCGCCTGCAGATCCGCGTCGCCCTCGGTGTGGTCCCGTATGGTCCCCGACCAGGCGTCCATGACCCGGATCGCGGTGTCCGCGTACGTACGGTCCCGCGTGACGTACCAGAGCAGCGCCTGTGTGTAGGCGGCAAGAGCGTCCTCGCGCTCCTCGACGCAGCCGGCGCTCGGCCCGTTGTCCCCGGGGCAGACGATTACGTCGCGGGGGTGGGGCGTGTAGCCGTGGGCACCGTAGCGGCTGGTGCGCATCGCCGCGAAGGCCGAGGCCCAGGGCTGCTGCCCGGCCCGGACGCGGCGCCGGACGGTGTCGAGCTGGGCGCGGCTGACCAGCACGCCCGGGTGGTGGAAGCCGGGCTCGCCCCAGGCGTGCGCGGCGGCAGCGGGGGCGGCGGTCAGCCCGGGTATGAGCAGCAGGGGTATGAAGAGCACAGCGCTGACAAGACGATTGACACGCGGTCGCATGAGCACCTCCGAGGCGAGTTCGCCTTCGCAGCGTCGCCCGACGGACCGTTCCTCCGCAGAATCTGATAGGCCGTTCAGGTCCGGGGTAGGAATGGCCGTGTGGTGATTCCCGTACACGACCTGAACCCGGTGCGCCGGACCCCGTGGATCACGTACGCCCTCATCGCCGTCAACGTGGTGGTCTTCCTGCGCACCCCCGGCGTGGCCTCCATCACCGGCGGGACCTCCCTCGACACCCTCTGCCACCAGCAGGCCTTCGTCGAACACTGGGGCGCCGTCCCCCGAGAACTGATCGAGAGCCGGATGCCCCGCCTGGTGCCCACCGGCGGCGTGGGCGTGGGCGCGGGCGGACCCGGCTGCCTGCTCGGGCCGCCCGGGTACACCAAGTCATCCGTGCTGTCCGTCCTGACCGCGATGTTCGTCCACAGCAGCTGGACCCACCTGCTCGGCAACATGCTCTTCCTGCTGATCTTCGGCAACAACATCGAGGACCGCCTCGGCCGCATCCGCTACCTGCTCTTCTACCTGGTCTGCGGTTACGCCGCCGCCTACGGCTTCGCCCTCGCCGACCCCTCGTCCACCGTCCCCCTCATCGGCGCCTCCGGTGCCATCGCGGGCGTCCTGGGCGCCTACCTGGTGATCTTCCCCCGGGTCCCGGTCTGGGGCCTGGTCCCCTTCCTCTTCTTCCTCCCCCTGCGACTGCCCGCCTGGGTGGTGCTCGGCTTCTGGTTCGTCCTCCAGGCCTTCTACTCCGCCGGCTACGGCACCTCGGCGGCGGGCACGGTCGCCTATCTGGCCCACGTCGTCGGCTTCATCCTGGGCGCCCTGCTCGCCATCCCCCTGCGGGCGGGCACGCCCCCGCCACCCACGGTCAGGCCAGTCCGCCGCGTGCGATGACGTCCGCGTACCAGCGGGCGCTGTCCTTGGGCGTACGGCGCTGGCTCGCGAAGTCCACATGCACCACGCCGAAGCGCTTGCTGTACCCGAAGGCCCACTCGAAGTTGTCGAGCAGCGACCACAGGAAATAGCCCCGTACATCCGCGCCCTCCCCGATCGCCCGGTGCACGGCGCTCAGATGCGCGTGCAGATACGCGATCCGGTCCGGGTCATGGACGGCGCCCTCCGGGTCGGCATAGTCGTCGTAGGCCGCGCCGTTCTCCGTGACGATGAGCGGCACGCCCGGGAAGTCGTCCCGCAGCCTCCCCAGCACCTCACGCAGACCGTCCGCGTCCACCGTCCAGCCCATCGCCGTCCGTGGGCCCGGCGCCGGCACGAACCGCACCCGCCGCTCGGCGCCCGACCAGGGGGACGGCGTCTCGTGCGACCCGGCGCCGACCACCGTGGGCGTGTAGTAGTTCAGGCCCAGCGAGTCGATCGGCCGGGAGATCTCGGCCAGGTCCCCGTCCCGTACGAACGACCACGCGGTCAGCCCCGCCGTGTCCGCCAGCAGATCCTCCGGATACCGCCCGTTGAACACCGGGTCCAGAAACACCCGGTTCGCCAGCGCGTCGACCCTGCGCGCGGCATCCAGATCCTCCGGCGAGCGGCTCGCCGGCCGCACCGCCGCCGGATTCAGCGTCAACGACACCTCGGCCCCCGGCGCCAACCGATCCCTCAACACGGCGGTCGCCAGCCCATGCCCCAGGTTCAGATGGTGCGCCGCCCGCAGCGCCGCGACCGGATCCGTACGCCCCGGCGCGTGCACCCCCTCCCCATAGCCGAGGAACGCGGCACACCACGGCTCGTTCAACGTCGTCCACATCGGCACCCGGTCCCCCAGCGCATCCGCCACCAACGCCGCGTACTCCGCGAACCGCCCCGCCGTCCCCCGCTCCGGCCAGCCGCCCGCGTCCTCCAACTCCTGCGGCAGATCCCAGTGATAGAGCGTCAGCACGGGCCGTATGCCCCTGCCCAGCAACGCGTCGACCAGCCTCCGGTAGAAGTCCAGCCCCTTCTGCACCGCCGGCCCGCGCCCCGTCGGCTGCACCCGCGGCCACGACACGGAGAACCGGTAATCCGTCAGCCCCAGCTCCGCCATCAACGCCACATCCTCCGGCATCCGGTGGTAATGGTCCGCCGCCCTGTCCCCGGTATCCCCATTCCGCACCTTCCCCGGCGTCCGGCTGAACGTGTCCCAGATCGACGCCGTCCGCCCGTCCTCCTCCGCCGCCCCCTCAACCTGATACGCCGCCGTCGCCGCGCCCCACCGGAACCCCGGCGGAAACATCAACTGCGCTGCGCGCGGTGCGGTTTGGGGGGCGGTCGTGGTCATGGGGGCCTCCAATGGGACCGATTTCTGTATGCCGCCTGCGCCGGTCGGGTGGCTGGGGTTTGTCGTGCGGCGTTCGCCGGGTGGCCGGGTTGGGCCAGCCCGTCCGCCTCAGGCGGACGGCCTACCCCCAACCCGGGGGGAGAAGAAGTGAACGGCGGGAGGGCCGGGGTCGGAGCCACCCCACCCACCCGGGGGTAGCAGAAGAGGGGCGACGGGGAGGGCCGGGGTCGGAGCCACCCACCCACCCGGGGGTAGCAGAAGAGGACGGCGGGAGGGCCAGGGTCGGAGCCACCCACTCGGGGGAGCAGAAGAGGACGGCGGGAGGGCCGGGGTCGGAGGGGTGGGGGTTCTGGACGCTCCGCATATTTGTGTGCGGCATGCCGGGCAAGAAAACCGGTGGCCCGTCACGCACGTAAATATGTCGGTCCAGGACCTCCAGCCCCGGAGGCCCCGGACCGGCAGCGAACGGGCCAGGGCGCGGTCACCCCTTGACGGCACCCTGCATGATCCCGCCGACGATCTGCCGCCCCAACAAGCCGAAAACCAAAAGCACCGGCAACGTCCCGAGCAGCGTCCCTGCCATGATCACCGACTGGTCGTGCACATAGCCGCCCCCCAGCTGGCGCAGCGCGACCTGGACCGTCGGCTCCTGGGAGGTCAGCGCAATGATCGGCCAGAAGAAGTCGTTCCACGAGGCCATAAAGGTCAGCATCCCCAGCACCGCCATGCCCGGCCGGGCGATCGGTATGACGATGCTCCAGAAGATCCTCGCCGTCGACGCCCCGTCGACCCGGCCCGCCTCGATCAGCTCGTCCGGAAGCGCCTGCACGAGGTACTGCCGCATGAAGAACACCCCGAAGGCCGAGACCAGCCCAGGCAGGATGACCGACTGCAACTGGTTCACCCAGTGCAACTTGGCGATCAGCATGAAAAGCGGGATGACCCCCAACTGCGGCGGAATCATCATCGTCCCGACGGTGAGCGCGAGCAGCGCGTTCCGGCCCCGGAACCGCAGCTTCGCGAAGGCGAATCCGGCCAGCGTCGAGCACAGCACCGTACCGACCGTCACCGAACCCGAGACGACCAAAGAGTTGAGCAGCGCCTTGCCGATATCGGCCTGCTGCAGCACCTGGTCGAAGTTGTGCATGAGATTCCCGCCCGGCAACAGGGACGGCGGGGACTGCGCCAGCTCCGCGTTGGACCGGGTCGCGGCGACGATGGTCCAGTAAAAAGGAAAAGCGGAAAAGAGCGCGGCCACGATCAAAATCGCGTAAGCCAGCCGCCCCCCGTGATGCTGGCGCCCCGCACCGGTCGTCCGGAGCCGCAGTTTCCTGGCCGGGGCCTGACCACCGGCATCCGCCCCGCGAGGGGGCGCGGCAAGCGCGGTCATCGGTCGCCCTCCCCACGAACACGACCACCAACACGGGCACGACCCCGGCGCCGCGCGATCGCCGTGTTCACCAGCACGAGCAACACGATGAGCAGGAACATCACCCACGCGATCGCCGCCGCCCGCCCCAGATGGAAGAAGCCCCAGCCCTGCTCGTACATATAGAGGCCGAGAGTCTGGTACTGGTGCGAGATGCCGCCGGAGATGCTGTTCTCCAGAAGCAGCGGCTCACCGAAGAGCTGGGTCGCGCCGATCGTCGACACGACGATGGTGAAGAGGACCGTCGGCCGGAGCCCGGGAAGCGTGACGTGGAGGAACTGCTTGAAGCGCGAGGCCCCGTCGAGCTCCGCGGCCTCGTAGAGGTCGCCGGGGATGGACTGCATGCCGGCGAGGTAGATGAGGGCGTTGTAGCCGGTCCAGCGCCAGGTCACGATGGTCGAGACGGCGATCTGAGATGTCCAGGTGCCGGACTGCCAGTCCACGGCGTGGACGCCGACCAGGCTGAGCAGCCAGTTGATCAGGCCGTAGTCGCGGCCGAAGAGCTGGGCGAAGACGAGCGTGGCGGCGGCGACGGAGGTCGCGTACGGCAGCAGCATCGTGACCCGGAAGAAGGTGCGGCCGCGGAGCTTGTAGTTGAGGAGATGCGCGAGGCCCAGGGCCATGAGGAGTTGGGGGACGGTGGAGATCACGCCGATGGTGAAGGTGTTGCGCAGCGCGGTCCAGAAGTAGTCGTCGCCGAACAGCGCGGTGTAGTTGTCCAGGCCACGCCATTCCATCTGGCCGGGCGTCTGGAGTTCGACGCGGTAGAGGGAGACGTACGCGGTGTAGAGCAGCGGGAACAGCCCGAACGCGGCGAACAGGGCGAAGAAGGGCGCGACGTACGCGTACGGCGACAAGGTGCGCAGCAGGTGCCTGGGTGGGGGTGGGGCCGTGGCGGCGAGGGTCATGAGCAGGACCTTCGGTCGGAGGGGGCGCCGGGTCCGGCGCCGAGGAGGGCGAACCGGACCCGGCAGGCGGGCGGAGCCCCTGGCCGAGGAGGGCGAACCGGACCCGGCAGGCGGGCGGAGCCCCTGGCCGAGGAGGGCGGACCGGACCCGGCAGGCGGGCGGAGCCCCTAGCCGAGGGCGTTCTTGATGCCCTTCTCGGCGTGTGACCAGGCCGTCGAGGACGACACTCCCTTGCGCTCGACCTCGCCGAGGGCGTTGGTGATCTGGGTGTTCACGTCGTTGTCGTTGATTCCGAGGATCTGGACGGGGGACTGCTCGGCGGCCGTGCCGAAGATCTGGCCGATGGGCGCGTCACCGAAGTACGGGTCCTTGACGTCCTGGACGGCGGAGATCGCACCGAGGTTGGAGGGGAAGCTGCCCTGCTTCTTGAAGAGCTTGGCCTCCTGCTCCTTGGCTGTCAGCCACTTGACCAGCGCGAAGGCCTCCTTGGCGTGCGCGGAGCCCTTCGGGATGGCCAGGTACGAGCCGCCCCAGTTGCCCGCGCCGCCGGGCAGCGTCGCCACGTCCCACTTGCCCTTTCCGGTGTCGCCGGCCTGGCCCTTGATGTAGCCGAGCATCCACGCCGGGCAGGCGATCGTGGCGAAGGTGCCGCTGCTGAAGGCCTGGTTCCAGGCGGGCGTCCACTCGGCGAGCTTGGCGCTCAGGCCGTCCTGGGCGGCCTGGACCGAGGTGTCCCAGGAGGCCTTGACGGCGGGGTTGGTGGCGTAGACGAGCTTGCCGGAGGAGTCGTAATACCGTTCCTTCTGCTGGCCGTTGATCACGGAGTAGAGGCTGGCGACGCTGTCCGTCCAGTAGCTCTTGGCGGCCGCTTTCGCCTTGTACTGCCGGCCGAGGGCGAGGTAGCCGTCCCAGGTGGCCCACTTCTTCGCCAGTTCGGCGCGGTCGGTGGGCAGGCCGGCCTTCTTGAACAGGTCCGCGCGGTAGCACATCGCCTCCGGGCCGACGTCGGTGCCGAGCCCGAGGGTGCGGCCGTCCGTCGTGGTCGCCGCCGACCACTTCGCCGCCGAGAAGTCGGACTTGAGGCTCGCCGCGCCGAGGCTGTTCAGGTCCTCGAACTTGTCCGCCTGCTGTTGCGTCACCGCCGCGATCCGGCCGACCTCGATGCCCTGGACGTCCGCCAGGCCGCCGCCACCGGCGAGGCGCGTCTGCAGGGCCTTCCAGTAGTCGGCCTCGTTCTCGGTGCTGCTCTCCTTGATGGTGACGTTGGGGTGGAGTTTCTCGTACTCCTTGTACAGCCCGGCCTCCTTGTAGCCGAACGTACCGAACAGATCGACGGTGAGCGTGACCTTGCCCCCGGCGGCTCCGTCCGAGGACCCCCCGGACGACCCGGATCCGCAGGCGGCGAGCAATGCCCCGGCAAGCGCCACCGCCCCGAGTCGGATGGCGGTGCGTCTGGCGGCTCGGGCGATCGGCATGGAAGCCTCCCATGGCTTCAAGGCGGGCATGAGCGCGCCTTTGAGAGCGCTCTCAAGGACTGCCCAGGAGACTGCCCGCCTCCGCCGCCGCCGTCAAGAGTCGAACCCGTAACGTTCCGAACGCGGCCCCAAATGCCTGCCACTTTCCAAGTGTTGACAGGGGGTCCCGCGGTTCGCGCCGATATTCGCTGTCCGCGGCGCCGGGCCCTCGCTAGCGTCCCGGCGTATGACCGACACCGATCTCCCGCCCCGGCTCACCCGGCTCACCTTCCACGGGCCGCTGTCCGAAGCGCGGGCCGCGCGCGCCGTTGACAGGCTCATCCGGACCGGGCCCGCCACGGTGCTCGACATCGGCTGCGGCTGGGGGGAGTTGATGCTCCGCATGCTTGAGGCGCTACCCGGCGCCAAGGGTGTCGGCATCGACGTCAACGCGGCCGACCTGACCCGAGGCGGGCGCAACGCCGAAGCGCGGGGCCTGGGCGGTCGCGTCGAGTTCGCGGAGGAGTCGGCTTCCGGAACCACGCGCGCGCCGGCCGACCTCGTACTGTGTCTCGGCGCCAGCCACGCCCTCAGCGATGCGCAGCCCCCGCACCACACCACCGCGGCGCTCAAGACCCTCCGCCGCCTGGTCGCCCCCGGCGGACGTGTCCTGCTCGGCGAAGGCTTCTGGCGGCGTACCCCCACGCCCGCCCAACTCGCCGTCATGTGGCCGGACGCATCCGTCGAGGAGTTCCACGACCTCGCCGGGCTCACCGATCTTGCGGTCGAGGCCGGTTTCCGCCCCGTATGGATCGAGACGGCGAACGACGACGAATGGGAGGAGTTCGAGTCCGGCTACCAGTCCGACCTGGAGGAATGGCTCGCTACCCACCCCGGACACCCCCTTGCCGCCCAGACCCGCGACCGGGTCGACAAACACCGCGCCGCCTGGCTGCGCGGCTACCATGGCGCCCTCGGGATGGCCTATCTCACCCTGGCCCCCGTCGACGGGGAGGCCCCGCATGCGTGATCTGGACAGCCAGGTCGGCTACTGGGATGCCGTGGCCACCAGCAAGACGTTCACCCACCCGCTGCATCTGCCGTGGCTCGACGGCGTGGACCCGCACGCGGCGATCCTCGACTACGGCTGCGGATACGGCCGGACGCCGGCCACGCTCGAAGAACGGGGCTTCGACAACCTCGCGGGCGTCGACACCTCCCCCGCCATGATCGACCGGGCCCGCAGCCTGCACCCCGGCACGCGATTCGCCGTACTGGACGCGCCACCGGCCCTGGCCGACGCGGACGCGAGCGTCGACCTGGTTCTGCTCTTCGCGGTGCTGACCTGCATCCCCGGCGACGACGCGCAGCGCGCGCTGGTCGCCGAACTGGCTCGCGTCCTCAAGCCCGGAGGGCTGCTGTACGTCAGCGACCTGCTCCTGCAGGAGGACGAGCGCAACCTCGACCGCTACCGGCACTTCGCCGACCGCTACGGCACGTACGGCGTGTTCGAGACGAGCGACGGAGCGGTCTGCCGGCACCATCCGGACGACTGGTTCACGTCCCTGCTCACGGCCTTCGAGCTCACCGACAGCCGGCGCATCACGGTCGGCACGATGAACGGGCACCAGTCGGCCGGGATCCAGATCCTGGCCCGCAAGGTGTGAGCCGGGGCGTCTGAACGTGGTCGCCGTCAGTCGGCCGTGCCCGGTGGTACGACCCACTGCGTCGGCTGATCCGTGATGGCGGCGATCATGTCGAAGTCGCCGTCATAGTGCAGGACGGTCGCGCCGTGACGCTCGGCTGTCGCGGCGATGAGCAGGTCGGAGACGGAGAGGGCTTTCCGGGTTCCCGCCCTGATGAGCTGGGTCTGCACATCCACGGCGCGGTCCCAGGCCTCGTCCGGGGTGGAGAGCCAGGCGAAGCCGCTCATCTCGTCGCGAATCCGCTCGGCGTCCGCTTTGGATCGGGCGCTGTGCAGGACGTCGAGTTCGACCGCCCCGCAGATCGCGAGCAGCCCGGCGTTGTGCAGCGGCTCGATCACAGCTCGGACGGCAGGCTTTGGGTAGCGGGCCAGCGCGGACTTGTCGATGAGGAACCGGTTGGTCATGCGGCCCGGTGTGGATCCGCCGGAGTCTCGACGGGGCCTGTCAGGTCGGGCAGACCGCCCTCGGCGAGCCAGTTCAGGAACGATGAGCGCTTGCGGCGTTTGATCGCATCATCGAGGGCGGCGTTCACGGTGGCGACCTTGGTCGTTGTACCGAAAATCTCCGCTGCCTCGGCAAGCATCCGGTCATCGACATCTATGACAGTTCGTGTCATGCGGTCCTCCTTCTGGCTGAGCACCACGATATCGAATACTGCGGGATCCGATATCAAGCGCGTTGCAGCGACGCCAACTGGCGGTCGTGGACGCGGCTGAGCAGCAGCAGCGACACGACGGCGCCGATCAGGGCGCAGAACATGTCCCACTGGGTGTCCCAGACGTCGCCCTGCGTGGCGAGGAAGGCGTCGGCGGAGTGGCCGCCGATGAGGGAGGCCCACCATTCGAGGAGTTCGAAGAAGGCGCTGAAGGCGAGGCAGGCGCAGACGGTGAGCGGGGGGAGCCAGCGGGAGCCGCGAAGGGGGGAGGTACGGATGAGGAGTTCGCGGACGAGGATGGCGGGGACGAAGCCCTGCATGAGGTGGCCGATGCGGTCGTACGGGTTGCGGGAGAGGCCGAGGGAGTCCCGGAGCCAGTCGCCGAGGGGGACTTGGGCGTAGGTGTAGTGGCCGCCGACGGCGAGGACGAGGGCGTGGAGGGCCAGGAGGCAGCAGAGCAGACCGGTGAGGGGGAAGCGGCGCCGGAGCAGGACGACGGTGGGCAGGCCGAGCATGATCCAGAAGGTCTCCATGACCCAGGTGGGGCGGTCATGGGGCTGGAGGCCGGAGACGACGAGGATCGCGAGGACGAGGGCGGCCAGCAACGGGGGGAGCGCGCGCCGGCCGGAAAGACGGGCGGAAAGACGGGCGGAGAGCTCTGTCATGCCGGTAAGGGTGACGGGGGCCGGGGCCCCGGACATGAGTACCGCTACTCATTCACGCGGACGTACGCCTCACCAGTTGGGTCGGGATGACCACCGACGACAGGGGGCGGGGGACTCCGTCCTCGGGGCGTTCGAGGCCGCGCAGCAGGAGGCGGACCATGAGGCGGCCCATGCCCTCGATGTCCTGGCGGACCGTGGTGAGCGGGGGGTCGGCGGCTTCGGCGACGGACGCCATGTCGTCGAAGCCGACCACCGCGACGTCGTCCGGGACGCGGCGGCCGTGCTCGCGCAGGGCGCGCAGGGCGCCGGTGGCCATGAGGTCGGAGGCGACGAAGACGGCGTCCAGGTCGGGGACGCGGCCGAGGAGTTCGGCCATGGCGCGCTCGCCGCCGGCGGCGGAGAAGTCGCCCTCGACGATGAGGCGGGGGTCGGTGTCCGGGAGGAGGTCGTGGTAGCCGTCGAGGCGGTCGACGGAGGCGGTCTGGTCGAGCGGGCCGGTGATGGTGGCGATGCGGCTCCGGCCGAGGGAGGCCAGGTGACGTACCGCGTCGCGGGCACCGCCGCGGTTGTCCGAGTCGACGTAGAGGATGCCGCGGTCGTCCTCCGCGCCGGACCAGCCGGGGCGGCCGCCGAAGACGGTGGGGAGACCGATCCGGCTGATGATGCCGGGCAGCGGGTCGTCCGCGTGCAGGGAGAAGACCAGGGCACCGTCGACGTGGCCGCCGCCGAGGTAGCGGCCGACGCGGTCGTAGTCCTCGGTGCCCTCGACGAGCAGCAGGACGAGTTGGGAGTCATGGGCCGTGAGCTCGCGGCTGATGCCGAGCAGTTGCTGGGCGAAGAAGGGGTCGGCGAAGACCCGGGACTCGGGCTCGGCGACGATGACGGCGACGGCGTCGTTCCGGCGCGTGACCAGGGTGCGGGCGGCCTGGTTCGGTACGTAACCGAGTTCGGCGACCGCCTGCCGTACGCGTTCGACGAGCGGCGCGCGCACGCCCGCGCCGCCGTTCACCACGCGGGACGCGGTGGCCCGCGAGACGCCGGCCCGCTCGGCGACGGCTTCGAGGGTGGGGCGGGGCGCGGCGTGGCGGTCGGTCAAGGCAGGCTCCGTTCTCCGGTACGGGAACAGCCTAGCCGGTGATCGAGAGAGCGCTCTCTCGATCCCGCATCCCCACCCCTACCTCCCCGGGTCGCCCACGGTTCGTCCGCCGGTCCCACAGGTCACCGCACAGGTCACCGCACGGGTCACCGCACAAGTCACCGCACGCGGAGCCTCACCGCACCGGGAAGCCGAAACCGTACCCCTGCTGCCTGAGCCACGGCAGCACCTTGCGCAGCGCGGCGACGGTCTCGCTGCGGTCGCCGCCGCCGTCGTGGAAGAGGATGGTCGGGCCGTTGGAGATCTCGTTCTTGACGGTGGCGACCAGCGCTGCCGTGCCGGGGCGCTCGAAGTCCTTGGAGTCCACGTTCCAGCCGAGCGGCCGCATGCCGTGGGCGGCGGCGAGCTGGCGGCTGAACGGGGTGAAGGCGCCACCGGGAGCACGGTAGTAGAGCGGCTTCACGCCGCCGGAGGCCTGCTCGATCATCTGCTCGGCGTCCAGGATCTCCTTGGACTGGTACGCGGTCGACTTCTCGCCCATGGTCGTGTCGTGCGAGACCGAGTGGTCGCAGAGCCGGTGCCCGGCGGCGACGACCTGCCGCACGATCTCCGGGTGGGCGGCTGCCTCCGGGCCGATCATGCAGAAGACGGCCTTCACGCCGTTGTCCTTGAGGACCTGGAGGATCCGCGGGGTCCAGACCGGGTCGGGGCCGTCGTCGATGGTGATGTTGACGGCGTGTTGGCCCTCGTCGGAGGCGTGCGCGATGTCCATGTTCACGCGGGGGGCGGGCAGTTTCGGGTCGGGCGTCGAGGTCTGGCCGGGGATCAGCGGCGCGGTGGCAGTCCTGCCGGGCCTGGCGGTGGCGGAGTTCCCGGCCTTGGCCGTGGCGCCGGAGGCGTCGGCCGGGTCGGTGGCGGTGGGAACGGCGGGCGCGGTGGTCGGGGCGGTGGGGCTGACCGTCGGGTCGGCCGTCCTGGTCGTCGCCCTGGGGCGCGGCGTCGCGGCCGTCGTGCGTCCCCCGCCGCCGGCCTGTGCCGTCCAGATCGACGTCAGTGCGGCCGCCCCCGCGACGCCGACGGCGGCAGCCGCCATCGCCACGCGTTCGCGGTTCCCCCGTATGCCGTTCCGTGCCATGGTGCCGTACTCCCGTTGCCGTGTGCGCTGGTGTTGCGCATGAGAGGACGTTATCGGGAGCGGCGCGGATCCCTTTGTTACGGACCTCGGACAAACCGTCGGCGGGTCATCCGGCGATGACCGCGCCCACCCACGCACCCGCGACGAGCAGGCACGCGAAGAGCTCGATCAGAATCCCGAGCCCGATCGCCCGCATCGCGGTCCGCGTCGAGACCCAGGCCCCGCCGTGGCTGCCGAGCCGCACCCGTTCGAAGACGTACAGCCCGACCACGAAACCGAGGAGCGCGCCGACGACCGGCACCACGAAGAAACCGGCGATGGCCGTCGCCCCCGCCACGAACAGGGCACGCCACGACACGCCGGCGGCCCGGATGGAACGGGTCGGCAGCAGCCACTTCAGTACGAGATTGAGCAGCAGCACCCCGGTCGTCGCGGCCAGCACGCCCCACGACAGCGTGGTGTGCTCGTGGGTCGCCCACCACAGCACGGCGGCCCAGCACAGCAGAGGCCCCGGAACACCCGGCACGAGCACGCCCAGCAGGCCGAGCACCATCACGGCGCCGATCAGGCACAGCTGTGCGGTCCCCATGCGCACACTGTGCCGTAAGGCGGTCGGCTCTGCCCCCTGGTTTTACGCGGCGTCACCAGTCCATGTCCGCGCGACCACGAATGCCGTCGCGCGCGACCCAACCACGCTCGTAGGCGTGCCAACCCAACTGGAGCCGGGTGCTGACCTCGGCGATCTCCATCAGCCGCTTCACGCGCCGCTGCACCGTGCGCAGTCCCAGGTCGAGCTGCTTGGCGACGCTGGCGTCCGTCAGCCCGGCCAGCAGCAGCGACAGGATCTGCAGGTCGACGCCGTCCGGGCCGTCGGGGCCCTCCTCCTGCGGGACGCCGACCGCGTCGAGGCGCAGCGGCAGAGCCTGCCGCCACACCGCCTCGAACAGGCCCATCAGGGACTCCAACAGCCCGCTGGCGTGCACGATGAGCGCGGCCGGCCCGGCGGTGTTGCGGGCGAGCGGCACCATCGCCAGTGAACGGTCGGCGACGACCAGCTTCGTCGGCACCCGCTCGATCACCCGCACCTGCTCGTCGCGGCCCAGCGCGGCGGCCAGCTCGGACAGCCCCGCCTCCGCGCTGATGACCTCGCGCTCGACCACCACCCGGTACGTGACGCCGCGCCCGACGGCCTGCTCCTCGGCGACGTTCTCCACCCCCGTCACGGCCACCGGCTTGCCGGTGACGAGAGCGCAGACCTCCTTCTCCGCCCCCAGCTGCAGCTGCGCGAAGCGGTTGGCGACCGCGCTCGCGCCGCTCACCACCTCCACCAGGTCGTGCACCATCGACTCCGCCGCCTCGGCCCGGAACTCCTGGGCGAGCAGGGCGGCCGCGAGTTCGGCCTGTTCCAGGCCGTGCCGCTGCTGGGTGAGCAGCGCGCCGAGCGCCACCGCCGGAGGAGCCGCCACCCAGCGCCCCGAGTGGCCGGACGAGGCGGACGACTGGGCGACCAGTCCCCGGCGTTCGAGCTGCCGCAACGCCCGCACGGTGCCCTCCTCGGGCAGCCCCAGCCGGTGCGCGAGGTCGGTGACCTCGGCCGCGCCGAGCCCCACCAGAACGCGGTAGACCGACTCCTGGTCCTCGTCCAGTCCAATGGCGCCGAGCACTGGCACCCCTTCCGGAGCGTATGCGGAAACGGAGTGGCGGAAATGAGCCATGGCGCAATCCCGCCGCGCACATCATCGCTGTTCGAACCCATGTCCTGGCAAGGTATCTCTACCAGTTCGCCCGACGAGCGGCCCGCGGAGGGGGCCGGCCGACCGTCGGGCCATTGGTGTTTTCTGGTTTCCTGCGGCGTGTCCCGGTGGACAATAAGGGCATGAGTCAGCAGGGGGAAACCGACCACCGTCAAGAGGACGAGTGGTGGCGGCAGTTGTACGGGGAAGCGGACCCGGCGGTCCCAGGTCCGCGCGACCCGGACGGCCGGGGCGGCGACGACACGGTCGACGACCGGTACGCCTCCGCGCTCGACGCCCTCGGGGGCGCCCAGCCCGACATACGGCCGGCGGTCCGGCCCGACGTCCGGCCCGAGGGCCCCGCCACCCCGCCGGCCGACGTCCGGCCCGCAGTCCCGGCCGAACCACCGCGTGCGCGGGTGCCCGAGCCACGGCCCTGGGAGTACCAAGGATCTCCCGCCGCGCCCACGACCTCCGGTGACGGGCGGATGACGCTGCCTCAGGCGCCCCCGCCCGCACTTCCGCCCGGGTGGGCGCCGGCCGACGCCGGGCCCGGGCTCGAGATCGACGCCGGGCCCCGGGCCGAAACCGCCGCCGAGCCCGAGATCGGTCCCGAGATCGAGGTCGGGTTCGTGGGCGACGGACCGCCGACCTACGAAGCCGAGCCCACCGCCTGGCCCCTGGCGGATCCGGTGAACCTCGACGACCTCGTACCGGACACCGTGCTCGACGGCGCGCGGTACGGGGTGCTGACGGTGCGCACCGCCTCCGTACGCGGGGACTCGGCGCGCTACCGGGGCGAGCCGAGGCGCGACGCGCTGCTCGCGGCCCGCTTCGGCACCGGCGACGACGCGCTGCTGCTGCTCGCCGTGGCCAGCGGGCCCCGGGCCGCCGAGGCCGCGCACCGGGCGGCGCAGGACGCCTGCCGCTGGATCGCCGGAGCGGTGGGCCGCAGCCACGCCCGGCTGGCGGAGGACATCCGGGCGGCCCGGCGCGGCGCGCTCAAGTCCGGGCTGCACCGGCTCACCGACCGTTGCTACGGGCGGTTGCGCGCCCGGGGTGAGGAGCTCGGGCTCGACCCCGCCGAGTACAGCGCGGCTCTGCGCTGCCTGCTGCTGCCCGCCGACCCGGAGTGCCGGACCCGGCTCTTCTTCGGCGCGGGCGACGGCGGGCTCTTCCGGATCCGCGACGGCGAGTGGCAGGACCTGGACGCGCAGCGGCCCGACGAGGCAGCCGGCGCCGACCCCGACCCCGACCCCGACCCCGACCCCGACCCCGACCCCGACCCCGAGGACAGCATCCCCGGCGCCGGGCCGGCCATACGCTTCCGCTTCCGTGCGTCCGTCGCGCAGCCCGGCGACACGCTGCTGCTCTGCAGCGGCGGCCTGGCCGAGCCGCTGCGGGGCGAACCGGGCCTGGCCGCGCACCTGACCCGGCGGTGGGGCTCGGGGGAGGCGCCGGGGCTGGCGGCCTTCCTGGGCGACGCCCAGACCCGGGTCAAGGGCTACGCGGACGACCGTACGGCGGTCGCCGTGTGGGAGACGTAGGGAGACGTAAAGGCGAAGGGAGACGTAGGGAGGCGTAGGGAGGCGAAGGCCAACCGGGAGCCGCTGCCCCGTAACGCCCCGGAGGGGTGAGGGGTTTGCCGGGTATGACGAAACACTCGCGTCCCGGCGGACTCACCCGGCGCAGGCTCCTGGGCGGGCTGGCGACGACGCTCACCCCCGCGGCGGCCCTGGCCGGTACCGCCTCCCTGGCCTCCGCGGCCTCGGCGGCCCCGGATCCGTACGCCGCCCTCGGCGCCGACGTGGTCACCGAATTCCGCACCGCCTGGGACTCCTACCGCCGGCTCGCCTGGGGACGGGACGAGCTGCGGCCGCTCAGCGGTAGCGGGTCCGACTTCTTCATCCCCGGCGGCAGCCTCGGCCTGACGATCATCGAGGCGTTGGACACCCTCTATCTGATGGAGCTCGACACCGAGCTGAGCGCGGCGGTCGACTGGGTCAAGAACGACCTCCGCCTCGACCAGCGGGCCCCCGTCCAGGTCTTCGAGGCCATCATCCGGCTCGTCGGCGGACTGCTCTCCGGCTACGCCGCCACCAAGGACTCCGCCCTCCTGGACCGCGCCCGCGAACTCGCCGACCGCCTGCTGCCCGCCTTCCAGCGCTCGGCGACCGGGGCGCCCTACCGGTACGTCAACCTCGCCACCGGCGAGGTGAACGGTGCCGAGGCCCCGCTGGCGGAGGTCGGCACCTGCGTCGCCGAGTTCGGCGAGCTGTCCCGGCTGACGGGGAACCGTACGTACTTCGACGTGGCGAAGAAGGCGCTGAAGGCCGTATACGATCGGCGTTCGCCGCTGGATCTGGTCGGCACGACCATCAACGTCGAGACGGGCGCCTGGGTCGGCACGACGGCGACCCTCGACCCGCCCGTCGACTCCTTCTACGAGTATCTGTGGGACGGCTGGACCCTGTTCGGGGACCAGGACCTGCGCACCTGGTACGACACGCTCACCGCCGCCGTCTTCGACCGGCTGGCCGAGCGGCGCGACGGGCGGCTGTGGTTCCGGCAGGCCGACATGACGACCGGGCGGATCACGGGGCACGGCCAGTCCGAGCTCACCGCCTTCTACGCGGGACTGCTCGCCCAGAGCGGCAGGACGGCCGACGGCGAGCGCTACCACGACTCCTGGACGGCGGCACTCGGCACGTTCCGGCTCCCGCCGGAGTACCTGGACTACCGGGCGATGCGGGCGCTCAATCCGGCCTACCCGCTGCGGCCCGAGTACGTCGACTCCTGTCTCTTCCTGTGGCTGACGACCGGCAAGGACCTCTACCGCTCACGGGCGCGCGAGCTCTACGCGCGGCAGAAGCGCCACTGCAAGGTGGCGCGCGGCTACACGGTGGTGGACGATGTGACCGCCCGTCCGATGCGGCTCGGCGACCTCACCCCGGGCTACTGGTACAGCGAGAACATGAAGTACTACTACCTGCTCTTCGCGAAGGCGTCGCGCTTCGACTACCGGGACAACTACCTGAGTACGGAGGGAAATGTGCTGCGCGGCCTCAAGTAGCGGCCTCAAGTGGTGGACGGAGGCAACGGCCTCAGCCGGCCACCGTGACGACGGGCTCGTGCCGCACCGGGAAGTTGACCGAGTTGGCGATGAAGCAGGTGCGGTGGGCCTCCTCGTGGAGCTTGACGGCGGCGTCGGCCATCCCGGGGGAGGTGACCTCCACGCGTGGGTGGAGGACGACCTCGGTGAAGTGGCCGCCGCCGTCCGGGGTCTGGGTCATCGAGCCCTGGGCATCGTCGGTGTAGGAGGTGACCACGATTCCGGCGACGGCGCAGGCGTGCAGGTAGGACAGCATGTGGCACTGGGAGAGGGCGGCCAGCAGCAGCTGTTCGGGGTTCCAGCGGGACGGGTCACCGCGGAAGGCGGGGTCGGAGCTGCCGGGGATGGGCGGGACGCCGCCCGCGGTGACGTCGTGGGCGCGGTCGTAGGCGCGGTAGGCGCTGGTGCCGGTGCCGCGGTTGCCCGTCCAGGTGACGGTGGCGGCGTACGTGTGCGTGATCACGGCTACTCCTTGTCGTGGACGCCGGACCCGGCGGGGGCGCCGCAGGTGTCCAGGGCGTGCTCCTGCATGCAACCCACCGTATTTCCTCCGTGCACCGCAGGTAAGCGTCGAGAGGACTGGACCTCCCCGCCGATGGGCATGCATTGCGCGAGGATGTTCGATGGAGGTACGACGAACGCGGCCGGAGCGGAGCCGATGGAACGTCATACTGCGGAGTCGAGTGGTGAGGGGGGCCGGGGGGTCGAAGCGGCCGCCCAGGGACGGCAGTTGCGGCGGTTGCTCCAGCACGCCGACCTCCCGGCGGTGGCCGAGTCGCGCAAGGTGCTGCGCGACGCCCTGCGCGGCTGGGGCGTACCGGGACTCTCCGACACCGCCGAACTCCTCACCAGCGAACTGGTCACCAACGCCCTGCAGCACACCGACCGCGGCGCCGTCCTGACCGCGACGCTGTCCCCGGGCATCGCGCCCCGAAGCCGCCGACTGCGCGTCGAGGTGCGCGACTTCGTCGCCCGGCATCCCCGGCTGAGGGCCCCCGGTGACCAGGTCACCTCGGGGCGGGGGCTGTTGCTGGTGCAGGCGCTGGCGGACGCGTGGGGCGTGCACCCGGAGGGGACCGGCAAGGTGGTGTGGTTCGAGCTCAGCATCGACACGGCGTGAGCCCCGGCGACCAACGGGTCGCCGGGGCTCACGGTCTGCTGCCGACTGTGTTGCTGAACGGTTTCTGCGGGGCCGGCCCGTCAGCCGTACTGGCGCTCCAGGTCCGCCAGTTTGCGCTCCAGCGAGTCCAGCTTCGGCAGTGTCATCGTGTCGTCCTCGGCGGTGAGGTCGATGGCGCTGGTGCTGGGGCGCGGCGTCTCACCGCGTACCGGCGAGAGGGCCGGGCGGGAGCGCACGGGGAGTTCGGCTGCTTCCGGTGTGGCTTCTATGGCAGGCTCCGCGCTGGCCTGGCTGCCGGCGGAGGACCCGCTCGGCAGCTCGACCTGGCGCCCACCGCCGCCGCGGTTCCAGACCCGGTGCTGACGGCTTATGGCCTTCACCCGGGCCCGCTCCAGCCGCTCGTGGTCCCGGCGGCGTATGGCGTCCTGCTCCTTGCGGACCTTGTCCTCGCGAACCTCCTCGACCGCCTCGTCCAGGGTGCGCACGTTCTCGAGCAGCATCAGCGACCAGGCGCTGTACGTCTCGCGGGGCGCCCGCAGCCAGCGGACCATGCGGATCTGCGGCAGCGGCCGCGGGACGAGACCCTGCTCGCGCAGCGCCGCCCGGCGGGTCTGCTTCAGGGCCCGGTCGAACAGGACGGCCGCGGACATCGACATGCCGGCGAAGAACTCCGGTGCGCCCGCGTGGCCGCCACCGCGCGGCGCGTGCACCCAGTTGAACCAGGCCGCCGCGCCGGCGAACAGCCAGACCAGCATGCGGGAGCCGAGCGCCGCGTCACCGTGACTGGCCTCGCGCACCGCGAGGACCGAGCAGAACATGGCCGCGCCGTCCAGGCCGAACGGCACCAGGTACTCCCAGCCGCCGGTCAGGCCGAGGTTCTGCTGACCGAAGCCGACCAGCCCGTGGAAGGACAGGGCGGCGGCGACCGAGGCGCAGGCGAAGAGCAGGATGTACGAGGCGCTGCCGTATACGGCTTCCTTCTTGCGGCGCCTGTCCTCCGACCGTTCCCAGGAGTCCGCCTCGCTGTTCTGCTGGGCCTTGCGGTTGCGCAGGAAGAAGACCGCCACGGCGGCGGCGACCGCCAGGCCCACGGCGCCCGAGAGCGTCCAGTCCAGCGATATGTCTGTAAGTCTCATCGTGCGTTTCCTAGCGTCGGTCGCTTACCGTCGCGCTCGGGCCGCGAGACGGCGTTCGCGCGACATCTTGGCGAACGCCTCGGGCGCGTGAAGCGGTTTCGGGACAAGAGAACGCCAACGGAGGGGTTGGCTGGTGCGAGGCGGACAGAATATACGAACTGAGGTGCCTGAATCGCACAGTTGCGTTAGCTGTGTGTGAGATCTGTGGACATCCGGTTGACGCGGTCCGCTTCGCAGGTCCTCGGGCAGGTCACGCAAGTCTCCGCGCCCGGAAGGGTGTAGACGAGGCAACAGGAAATCCGGTCACGCGTGCGGAGCGCGGCGTCGTCCGGTCCCGCGAGGTCCCGGAAGCCCGCGCCACCGGCGTACGGCTGGGTGTGTCCCGGGAGCAGCAGGCCGAGTTCGGCCACCGCGCGGTCCTCCTCGCCGAGCAAGTGCCCCAGGTACCAGAGGCCTTCGGTGATCTCGTCGGTCGCCATGCCCCACAGCGCGTGCGGGCCGCGCCGGGTGCGGGAGCGGAACCCGCCCAGGACGGGGGCGAGATGCTCGGCGACGGCGGCCCGCAGGTCGGCCCGCAGTGCCTCGGGGGTCGGGACGGTCGTGGCGTCGGGGAGCGCGGCGGCCGGGTCGCCCGGCAGGCAGGTGAAGCCGCGCGGACGGACCGTCATACGGCCCTCCGTGCGGTGGAAGGACACGTCGTCGGCGGTGAGGCGGGGGACGCGGCGGTGCAGGAACCAGGGGACGGTGAACAGCAGGCAGGCCGGCCAGGCGTAGCGGTGCAGTCCGAAGCTCGCGACGACGTCGGGGCGGCCCCGGCGGCCGTGGTCGGCGATGATCTGGGCGTCGTCCCAGGCGAGGAAGGCGTCCAGTGCCGTGCCGCCGTCGGCGAGTTCGCGGGCGGTGACCCAGCCCTCGTCCGTCCGGGGCGCCTCCTCGCTGACGCGCAGGCCCGGGAAGGCCGCGCCGAGGCGTTCGTAGGCGCCGGTCAGCGGGGAGACGGGGGCGGCAAGGTGCATGGGGACCGTCCACGGGAGGGTTCGGGGGGCAGGCTCGGGAGAGGAGGTAAGGCTTACCTTATCCATTAGGGTCGAGGTTTACTCTCTCGGAGCTGCTCCATTGGAGTGGTCCAATAGAGACAGCGCGCGCCGATGCAGCCGCGCGCCCCCGCACGAAGGAGCCCCAGTGGAGTACGGCCCCCGCGCCGCCCGGCACCCCGACCTGGGCTCGGCCCTGCCGCCGGGCCGGGCCGAGCAGGTACGGGGCGAGCACCCGCATGCCGAGCAGGGGGTCGCCGTACCCCTGCCGCGCCGGATGCCCGAGCGGCACTCCGTACGCGACCAGGTCCTCGCCGCCCTGCGCAGCGCCCTGGTCACCGGCGAGCTGGAGCCCGGCGGGGTGTACTCCGCCCCGGCCCTGGCCGAGCGCTTCGGGGTGTCCGCCACCCCGGTACGCGAGGCGATGCAGTTGCTGGCCCGCGAGGGCGCCGTCGAAGCGATGCCCAACCGTGGTTTCCGCGTGGCCGAGCGCAGCGCCCGCGAGCGCGCCGAGCTGGCGGAGGTCCGGGCCCTCCTCGAAGTCCCGGTCGTCGTCCGCCTCGCCCGCACCCTCCCCGCCGAGCGCTGGGAGGCCCTGCGCCCCTACGCCGAGGCCACCGTCGCCGCCGCCGCGCTTGGCGACCGGGCCGCCTACGCCGAGGCCGACCGCGCCTTCCACCGGGCCATGCTCGAACTCTCCGGCAACCGCCAGCTGGTGGCCGTCGCCGACGAACTGCACCGCCGCGCCCAGTGGCCGGTCGCCGCCGCCAGGCGCGGCCACGCCACCACTTCGCCCGGCCGGCGGACCGGCACCGTCTCCGCCGAGCTGGTGGCCGACGCCGGCGAGCACGCCGTACTGCTCGAAGCGCTCGTCGCCGGCGACGTCGCCTCCGTCGAGTGCCTGGTACGGGAGCACTTCACCGGCCGTTGACGCCCAGCTCGTCCGCCAGCCAGACCGGTACGCCGCCCAGCAGCCGGAGCAGGCGGCACGCCTCCGCGCGCAGCCGGGCCGCCTCGGGCTCCGGCTCGACCGTGGCGAGGGACACCAGGGCGGGGGCGGCGCCGATGAGATAGCCGAGCTCGGTGCGGATCCGGAGGGATTCGGTGAAGCCGCGGTGGGCTTCCGCCAGGTCGCCGTCGCGGGCGGCCAGCCCGGCCAGGTGCCGCCAGGTGAACGAGGTCAGCAGTGCGTCGCCGTGCGCGACCGCACCCGCGTGGGCGCGGCGGTACGCGGCCCGGGCGGCCACCGGGTCATCGGCGAGGTTCTCGGCGACCAGGCCGCGCCGGAAGTCCAGCAGCGGCCGCCCCGGGGCGCCCGGGGTGAGCAACGCCGCGCTGCGGCCGAGCGCCGCGCTGGCCTCGTCGGCGCGGTCGCGTACCGCGAACTGCGTTGCCAGGTAGGCGAGATGGCCGCGCTCGCAGGCCGCCTCGCCGCGCTCGTCGTCGCTACGGGCCAGGGCTTCGGCGGTGCGCAGCGCGTCCTCGGCCTCCGGCCAGCCGTCGAGGGTGAACAGACACTGCTCGCTGAGCAGTGCGGCCCGTTCCAGGGCGGGGCCGTAGGCGGTCAGTGCGTACGGCGCGAGCAGCGTCGCGGCCTCCGTCCAGCAGCCGCGGGCCCGCAGCCGCCAGACATGGGGCACGGAGCCGCCCGCCGTCGGGTTCGGTTCGGAATCCACCTCTGCGTCCGACATGGCGGTGTCCGCCACATGCCCTCCCAAGCGCGTCATCGAGCCGGTGCCGGAAGTTCAGCACGGCACGGGGTGTCACGCCAAGGGGTCGGCGGTGGGCAACCGCGCCGACCTGGTCAGCTCATGCGCAGCGCGAGGAAGAAGTCGAGCTTGTCCTCCAGCCGCGAAAGGTCGCGTCCGGTGAGCTGCTCGATACGCCCGATCCGGTAGCGCAGCGTGTTGACGTGCAGGTGGAGCCGGGTCGCGCAGCGCGTCCACGACCCGTCGCACTCCAGGAACGCCTCGAGCGTGGGGATGAGCTCGGCCCGGTGCCGCCGGTCGTAGACCCGGAGGGGATCCAGGAGCCGCGCGGTGAAGGCGCGGCGCACGTCGTCGGGGACGAAGGGCAGCAGCAGCACGTGCGAGGCCAGCTCCTCGTGCCCCGCGACGCAGACCCGGCCCGGGCGGGCGGCGGCGACCCGCCGGGCGTGCCGGGCCTCCTCCAGGGCGCCGCGGAGGGCTTCGGCGGAGTGGACGGTGGCGCTGACGCCGAGCGTGAGGCGGCCGTCGCCGTCGAGGCCGCGGGTGAGGGGGCCGCGCAGGGCGGTGAGGAGGCCGTCGGCGGTGAGCTCGGATGTCTCGTCCGGTCCCACGGAGGCCGGTCCCACGGAGGAGAGGGGGACCAGCGCCATGGCCTCGTCGCCGGTGTGGGCGACGGCCAGGCGGTCGGCGAAGTCGGGGCCGACGGCGGCGGGGTCGACCAGGGCCTCCTCCAGCAGGGCCTGGGCGACGGGCCCCGCGCCGCCCGGCAGCTCGGCGCCGGACCATTCGACGCGGGCGACGACGACCTGCCAGTGCGGTGCCGCGCCGTGGCCGGGCACCAGGACCGGCGCGGCGACCCGGAGCCGGGCGGCGACCTCGGCGGGCGGGGCGCCGGCCTGCACCAGCTCCAGGACCTCCTGGGCGAGGCGCCGGCGCACCGTGCGGGCGGCCTCCCGCCGGTCCCGCTCGACCGAGATGAGCTGGGTGACGCCATGCAGCAGGTCGAGCCGTTCACCGGGCCAGTCACCGGCGTCGGCCTCGACGGCCAGGAACCAGTCGGACAGCAGGGTTGCCCGGGGGTCGTCCCGGGGGTCGCCGGTGCGGATCGGGAACAGCGAGTACGTACGGCCGCCGATGAGGGTGCGGTGCGGGGAGGGGCGGGCGGTTCGGGTGGCGGCCAGGTGCTCGCCGGCCAGCTCGGCGCGCAGCGCGGCGGGGAGGGGGTGCGAGGACCCGGCGATCTGGCGGCCGGTGGTGGACAGTACCCAGGCGCGCAGATCGAGGTCGCTGCCGAGCAGGTCCAGTACGGCGTCGGGGCCGCCCCCGGCCGGCCCCGAGGACATCAGCCGCCGGTGCCGGTCCACCACGGCGGCCAGGTCGCCGGCGCGCTCGGTGGAGACCTGCCGTACGACGTGCTCGGTGATCGACGCGAAGGCGACGTCCTCCGACACCGAGAACAGCGGGAGCCGGTGCCGGGCGCAGGCCAGGACCAGGTCCTGGGGGACGGAGCCGAGCTCGGCCTCGCCCGCTGCGAGCCCGGCGACCCCTGCCGATGCGAGAATACGGACAAAGCGTTCCGAATCGTCGGGGTCGCGCCGCCAGGCGAGTCCGGTGAGCACCAGCTCCCCGCCCGTCAGGTAGCGGCTCGGGTCGCGCAGGTCGGTGGTCATCACCCCGCGGACCGCGCGGTCCAGCTCCTCCTCGCCGCCCAGCAGCCGGAGGCCCAGTGCGTCGGTGTCCAGCAGTGCGCGCAGCCGCATCGTGTGTCGCCTTGTCTCGAACGTGTCCCTGGTGCAAGGGGTACCAGGGTCGCGCCCGCTTCGTTCCATCGGTATTGCCGGGCGGATGCCGTGATGTTTCGTAGCCCGGTCTTTCATAGGAATCTACAAGACATGGGGGCTGGCCAGCCAAGTGCTTCATGCAATCAGTGACTGCGCCCGGACGGGGCCACAGCGGTGTACTGGCCTTGACGCGCGTGAACAGGACATGAACAAGCCCCATTCGAGACTCGAAGAAGAGAGCAGCCCCCATGGACTTCCTGCGCCCAGCCAGCTGGGAGGAGGCGCTCGCCGCGAAGGCGGAGCACCCGACAGCCGTGCCCATCGCGGGCGGCACCGACATCATGGTCGAGATCAACTTCGACCACCGCCGGCCGGACGTGCTCCTCGACCTGAATCGTATCGGCGAGCTCCAGGAGTGGGAGACCGGCGAGGAGACCGTACGGCTGGGCGCCTCGGTCCCCTACACCCGGATCATGGAGAACCTGCGCGCAGAACTGCCCGGTCTCGCCCGGGCCTCGCACACCGTCGCCTCGCCGCAGATCCGCAACCGCGGCGGCGTCGGCGGGAACCTCGGCACCGCCTCCCCGGCCGGTGACGCCCACCCCGCGCTGCTCGCGGCCGGTGCCGAGGTCGAGGCGGCGTCCGTACGCGGGACCCGCCTGATCCCGATCGATGACTTCTACACGGGCGTGAAGCGCAACGCGCTCGCCCCCGACGAGCTGATCCGGGCCGTGCACATCAAGAAGGCCGACGGCCCCCAGCAGTTCTCCAAGGTCGGCACACGCAACGCCATGGTGATCGCGGTCTGTGCGTTCGGGCTGGCGCTGCACCCCGAGACCCGGACCGTCCGCACCGGCATCGGCTCGGCCGCCCCCACCCCGGTCCGGGCCAGGCCGGCCGAGGAGTTCCTGGCCGCCGCGCTCGAAGAGGGCGGCTTCTGGGACAACGGCAAGATCATCCCGCCGGCGGTGGCCCGGCAGTTCGCGGAGCTGGTGTCCGGCTCCGCCAGCCCCATCGACGACGTGCGGGGCAGCGCCTCGTACCGCCGTCACGCGCTGGGCGTCATGGCCCGCCGCACGCTGGGCTGGACCTGGGACGAGTACCGCGGCAACGCCCGCGGCGAAGAGGGGACCATCCGATGCGCGTGACCTTCACCGTCAACGGCCGCCCGCAGGAGGCCGACGACGTCTGGGAGGGCGAGAGCCTTCTGTACGTGCTCCGCGAGCGCATGGGCCTGCCCGGCTCGAAGAACGCCTGCGAGCAGGGCGAGTGCGGCTCCTGTACGGTCCGCCTCGACGGCGTGCCGGTGTGCTCCTGCCTGGTCGCCGCCGGCCAGTGCCAGGACCGCGAGATCGTCACCGTCGAGGGCCTGGCCGAGCACGCGACGCGCCGTGCGGCGGGAAACCAGGGCTCTGGCGCATGTGGCGTAGCCGGCGACGAGGCTTCGGCCGCCGCCGGGGCCACAGCCGCCGGTGCGGCCGACGCACGCGCTGCTTCGTCCGACCCCACCGGGGTCCCTCTCAGCGAAGCGCAACGGTGGCAGGCCCGGCCGACCGACGAGTCCCTCGACCTGTCGCCGATCCAGCAGGCGTTCATCGACGCCGGCGCCGTCCAGTGCGGCTTCTGCACCCCCGGCCTGCTGGTCGCCGCCGACGAGCTGCTGGAGCGCAACGCCGAGCCCACCGACGCCGACATCCGCGAAGCCCTGTCCGGCAACCTGTGCCGCTGCACGGGCTACGAGAAGATCCTCGACGCGGTCCGCCTGGCGGCCGCCCGACAGGAGGCCTGACATGGGTGCCACCGGTATCCCCACCAAGCTCACCCAGGGCAGCCAGACCAAGGGCGGCATCGGCGAGTCCACGCTGCGCCCCGACGGCACCCTCAAGGTCACCGGCGAGTTCGCCTACGCCTCCGACCTGTGGCACGAGGACATGCTGTGGGGCCAGACCCTGCGCAGCCCGCACGCCCACGCCGAGATCGTCTCCATCGACATCTCCGAGGCGCTCGCCCAGCCCGGCGTCTACGCGGTCCTCACCTACGACGACCTGCCGACCGACGTCAAGAACTACGGCCTGGAGATCCAGGACACCCCCGTCCTCGCCCACGGCCGGGTCCGCCACCACGGCGAACCGGTGGCGCTGGTCGCCGCCGATCACCCGGAGACCGCCCGCCGCGCCGCCGCGAAGATCAAGGTCGACTACCGGCAGCTCCCCGTCGTCACCGACGAGGCCTCCGCGACCGCCCCCGGCGCCCCGCTGATCCACGAGGGCCGCGACGACCACCACATCGGCCACGTCCCGCACCCCAACATCGTCCACCGCCAGCCGATCATCCGGGGCAACGCCGACGAGGCCGCCAGGCGCGCCGACGTCATCGTCACCGGCGAGTACGAGGTCGGCATCCAGGACCAGGCCTTCCTCGGCCCCGAGTCCGGCCTCGCCGTCCCCGCCGAGGACGGCGGCGTCGACCTCTACGTCGCCACCCAGTGGCTGCACTCCGACCTGCGCCAGATCGCCCCCGTCCTCGGCCTGCCCGAGGACAAGGTCCGCATGACGCTGTCCGGCGTCGGCGGCGCCTTCGGCGGCCGCGAGGACCTGTCGATGCAGATCCACGGCTGCCTGCTGGCGCTGCGGACCGGCAAGCCGGTCAAGATGGTCTACAACCGCTTCGAGTCCTTCTTCGGGCACGTCCACCGGCACCCCGCCAAGCTCTGGTACGAGCACGGTGCCACCCGCGACGGCAAGCTCACCCACATGAAGTGCCGGATCGTCCTCGACGGCGGCGCCTACGCGTCCGCCTCCCCGGCCGTCGTCGGCAACGCGTCATCCCTGAGCGTCGGCCCGTACATCGTCGAGGACGTCGAGATCGAGGCCATCGCCCTCTACACCAACAACCCGCCCTGCGGCGCCATGCGCGGCTTCGGCGCGGTCCAGGCGTGCTTCGCCTACGAGGCCCAGATGGACAAGGTCGCCGCCCAACTGGGCATGGACCCGGTGGAGTTCCGGCAGCTCAACGCCATGACCCAGGGCACACTCCTGCCGACCGGCCAGGCCGTCGACTCCCCGGCGCCCGTCGCCGAGCTGCTGCGCCGGGTCAAGGCCATGCCGCTGCCGCCCGAGCAGCAGTGGCTGTCCGCCGGCGAAACCGCCGACGTACGCGCCCTGCCCGGCGGCCTGTCCAACACCACCCACGGCGAGGGTGTCGTGCGGGGTGTCGGCTACGCGGTCGGCATCAAGAACGTCGGCTTCTCCGAGGGCTTCGACGACTACTCGACGGCCCGGGTCCGCCTGGAGGTCATCGCCGGCGAGCCCGTCGCGACCGTCCACACCGCGATGGCCGAGGTCGGCCAGGGCGGCGTCACCGTCCACGCCCAGATCGCCCGGACCGAGCTGGGCGTCACGCAGGTCACCATCAACCCGGCCGACACGCAGGTCGGTTCGGCCGGCTCCACGTCCGCCTCCCGCCAGACGTACGTCACCGGCGGCGCCGTCAAGCACAGCTGCGAGGCCGTCCGCGAGAAGGTCCTTGAGCTGGGCCGCGCCAAGTTCGGCACGTACCACCCGGCATGGGCCACCGCCGAGCTGCTGCTGGAGGGCGGCAAGGTCGTCACCGACGGCGGCGAGGTGCTGGCCGACCTGGTGGACGTCCTCGGCGACGAGGCCGTCGACCTCGAGCTCGAATGGCGGCACCGTCCGACCGAGCCCTTCGACCTGCACACCGGACAGGGCTTCGGCCACGTCCAGTACTCCTTCGCCGCTCACCGCGCGGTCGTCGAGGTCGACACCGAGCTGGGCCTGGTCAAGGTCATCGAACTGGCCTGCGCCCAGGATGTCGGCAAGGCACTCAACCCGCTGTCGGTCGTCGGTCAGATCCAGGGCGGTACGACCCAGGGCCTCGGCCTCGCCGTCATGGAGGAGATCCTCGTCGACCCGGTGACCGCGAAGGTACGCAACCCGTCCTTCACGGACTACTTGATCCCCACCATCCTCGACACGCCGCCCATCCCGGTCGACGTCCTCGAACTCGCCGACGACCACGCCCCGTACGGGCTGCGCGGCGTCGGCGAGGCCCCCACCCTGTCCTCCACGCCCGCCGTCGTCGCCGCCATCCGCGCCGCGACGGGCCTGGCGCTCAAGCGGGTCCCGGTGCGCCCCGAGCACATCACCGGAACGTAACCGCTCAGAACTCCCGCCGGCGCGGCGGAGCCATTCCGCCGCGCCGCCGAGAAGCCCGACCGTGACGGCCGGCGGTGCCCAGCGCACCGCGACCGGGCCGTCCGCAGTCGGGCAACCGCACCACCTCCGGGCCGTCCCCCGGGTCGTGATGCCGACGCACCATCCCAAATCCCGTACAGAGAGGTACGGGTGTCCCTGTGAACCTTGGGAGTGGCACCGCATGACCCAGATATCCACTGAGCCGCACACCGTCACCGACGACGGATCCCCGGCCGGAGTCCCGGGAGCAGCCGGCTGGCTGGACCGGTACTTCCTGATCAGCGCACGCGGTTCGACGGTCGCCCGCGAGGTGCGTGGAGGTCTGACGACCTTCATGGCCATGGCGTACATCCTGCTCCTCAACCCCCTTCTGCTCTCCGGCGCCGACGTCCAGGGCAACAAGCTCAGCCAGGCGGGCCTGATCACCGCGACCGCCCTGGCGGCCGCCGTGTCGACGCTGCTCATGGGCTTCGTCGGCAAGGTCCCGCTCGCACTCGCCGCGGGGCTCAGCGTCTCCGGCGTACTGGCCACCCAGGTCGCCCCGCACATGACGTGGCCGCAGGCCATGGGGATGTGCGTGATCTACGGCACGGTGATCGTGCTGCTGGTCGTGTCGGGGCTGCGCGAAGTGATCATGAACGCGATCCCGCTGCCGCTGAAGCACGGCATCACCATCGGCATCGGTCTGTTCATCGCGCTGATCGGCCTGGTCAACGCTGGCTTCGTCGGCAAGGGCGCCTCCGCCCCGGTCACCCTCGGCTCCGGTGGGCAGCTGTCCGGCTGGCCGGTGCTGATCTTCAGCGTCACCCTGCTGCTGATCTTCATGCTGCAGGCCCGCAACACCCCCGGCGCGATCCTCATCGGCATCGTCACCGGCACCGTCATCGCGATGATCGTCAACGCGGCGGCCGGCCTGGACTCCAAGGTATGGGGCCTGACCGTTCCCGAGCTGCCCAGCAAGGTCGTCTCCGCACCCGACTTCGGGCTCTTCGGCCATGTCGAGTTCGGCGGCTGGGGCCAGGTCGGCGCGATGACGGTCGGCATGATCGTCTTCACCCTGGTCCTGGCGGGCTTCTTCGACGCCATGGCCACCATCATCGGCGTCGGTACGGAAGCGAAGCTGGCCGACGCCAGAGGCCGCATGCCAGGGCTGAGCAAGGCCCTGTTCATCGACGGCGCGGGCGGGGCGATCGGCGGCATCTCCGGGGCCTCCGGGCAGACCGTCTTCATCGAGTCGGCCACCGGCGTCGGCGAGGGCGCCCGGACCGGCCTGTCCTCGGTCGTCACGGGCCTGCTCTTCGCGGCCGGGCTGTTCTTCACCCCGCTGGCGCAGATCGTGCCGGGGCAGGTGGCGGCCGCCGCCCTGGTCGTCATCGGCGCGATGATGATGGGCAACGCCCGGCACGTGGACTGGGCCGACCGCTCCATCGCGATCCCGGTCTTCCTGACGGTCACCCTCATGCCGTTCACGTACTCCATCACCGCCGGCGTCGGCGCCGGGGTCATCGCGTACACGGCCATCAAGGCCGCCCAGGGCAAGTTCCGCGAGCCCGGACTGTTCATGTGGATCCTCACGGGCGTCTTCACGGTGTACTTCGCCCTCAACCCGATCGAGTCCTGGCTCGGCGTCAAATAGCACGTACGTCGCGCACATGCGCGTAAGGAGGCACCCAGATGCTGGACATCGCTGACGAGCTGCACCGCTGGTGCGAGCAGGGGCGGTCCTTCGCCGTCGCGACGGTCGTCGCGGTCGGCGGCAGCGCGCCCCGGCAGCCCGGCGCGGCACTCGCCGTCGACGCCGACGGGACGGCGGTCGGCAGCGTGTCCGGCGGGTGCGTGGAAGGCGCGGTCTACGACCTGTGCCAGGAAGTCCTGGAGACCGGCGAACCCGTGCTCCAGCGCTTCGGCTACTCCGACGACGACGCCTTCGCCGTGGGCCTGACCTGCGGCGGCGTCATCGACATCTTCATCCAACGGGTATCCGGCCGACCGGAGTTCACTGCGGCCTTGGCCGCCGCCGTCGCCGGGGACGCGGCAGCGGTGGCCAGGATCGTCGAGGGCCCCGCGGAACTGCTCGGGCGCGGCCTGCTCATCCGTTCCGACGGCTCGTACGAAGGCACGCTCGGCGACCCCGAGCTGGACCGTACGGCCTCCGCCGAGGCCGGCGCGCTCCTCGAAGCCGGCCGCACCGCCACCGCCCACATCGGTGCCGACGGCAGCCGCTGCGGCGAACCCCTCACGCTGCTGGTCGAGTCCATCGTGCCGCCCCCGCGCATGCTGGTCTTCGGCGCCATCGACTTCGCCGCCGCCGTCGTGCGCGTCGGCAGGTTCCTCGGCTACCGGGTCACCCTCTGCGACGCCCGCCCCGTCTTCGCCACCCCCGCCCGCTTCCCCGACGCCGACGAGGTCGTCGTCGACTGGCCGCACCGCTACCTCGAGTCCACCGCGGTGGACGGCCGCACGGTCATCTGCGTCCTCACCCACGACGCCAAGTTCGACGTCCCCCTCCTCGAGCGCGCCCTCCGCATGCCCCTCGCCTTCGTCGGCGCCATGGGCTCCCGCCGCACCCACCACGACCGCCTCCAACGCCTCCGCGACGTCGGCCTCACCGAACTCGAACTCGCCCGCCTCCGCAGCCCCATCGGCCTCGACCTCGGCGCCCGCACCCCCGAGGAAACCGCCTTGTCCATCGGCGCTGAGATCGTTGCCAACCGCCGCGGTGGCACGGGTGTCCCGCTCACGGGCGCGCATACCCCGATCCACCATGACGCGGCCCCGCCCGCGGGGCGTGTGGTGCCGGCGGCTTGACGGCGCCGGGGGTCGTGGCCCGGCGGACGGAGTCCGGCGCAGCCGCCTGAAGCCGGCGAAGCGCCCGCGAGGGCGGCGTTGGGGATAGGGGTCCGCCTTGTCCATCGGCGCCGAGATCGTCGCCAACCGCCGCGGTGGCACGGGTGTTCCGCTCACGGGCGCGCATACGCCGATCCACCATGATGGCGGTGCGCCCGCGGGGCGTGTGGTGCCGGCGGCTTGACGGGTCAGTCCGGCGGCGGGGCGCTTGGGGGGAGCTGTTGCTCGGCCCAGATGACCTTGCCGTCGTCGGTGTAGCGGGTGCCCCAGCGTTCGGCGAACTGGGCGACGAGGAAGAGGCCGCGGCCGCCTTCGTCGGTGGTGGCCGCGTAGCGGAGGTAGGGGGAGGTGCTGCTGGAGTCGGAGACCTCGCAGACGAGGGTGCGGTCGCGGAGGAGGCGGACGCGGATGGGGCCGGTGGCGTAGCGGATGGAGTTGGTGATCAGCTCGCTGAGGATGAGCTCGGTGCTGAACGTCAGCTCGTCCAGACCCCACTCCGCCAGCCGGCGTGAGACCGAGGCCCGGACACCGGCGACGGCGGCCGGGTCGTTGGGGATCTCCCATTCGGCGACGCGGTCGGCGTGGAGCCGGTGCGTACGGGCGATCAGCAGGGCGATGTCGTCGCCGGGGCGTTCCGGGAGCAGCGCGTCGAGGACGGCGGTGCAGGTGTCGTCGGGGGAGCGGCCGGGGTGGCCGGCCAGGGCGTCGTGCAGCAGACCGAGGCCGACGTCGATGTCCCGGTCGCGCGATTCGACCAGGCCGTCGGTGTAGAGGACCAGCAGCGCGCCCTCGGGGAGGGTCAGCTCCGTGGTCTCGAAGGGCAGGCCCCCCACGCCCAGCGGCGGCCCGGCGGGCACGTCCGGGTAGGTGACGCCGCCGTCGGGCGCGACCAGGGCGGGCACCGGATGCCCGGCGCGTGACAGCGTGCAGCGCCCGGACACCGGATCGTAGATCGCGTACAGGCAGGTGGCCCCGGCGACGGCGAGCGCGCCGGCCTGGGTGCCCTCCGTGCCCTCCTCGGCCTGGTCCCGGTCGAGTCGGCTGACCAACTCGTCGAGGTGCCCGAGGAGCGCGTCGGGCGGCAGGTCGAGGGTCGAGAAGTTGTGCACGGCGGTCCGCAGCCGGCCCATGGTGGCGGCGGCCAGCAGCCCGTGCCCGACGACGTCGCCGACCACCAGCGCGACCCGGGCGCCCGGCAGCGGGATCACGTCGAACCAGTCCCCGCCGACCCCGGCCTGCGCCGGCAGGTAGCGGTGCGCGACGTCGAGGGCGCTCTGCTCGGGCAGCACGCGCGGCAGCAGGCTCCGCTGCAGGGTCACGGCGAGGGCGTGCTCGCGGGTGTAGCGGCGGGCGTTGTCGATGCAGACCGCGGCCCGGGCGACCAGCTCCTCCGCCAGCGACAGATCCTCCTCCTCGAAGGGCTCGGGCTTCTCCGAGCGCCAGAAGTTCACCATGCCCAGCAGCACGCCCCGGGCCCGCAGCGGGACCGTCATCAGCGAGTGGATCCCGTAGTCGAGCACCCGCCGCATACGTTCCGGGTCCTGGGCCCGCCACTCCCAGGCCTCGCGCAGATCGCGTACGAGGACCGCCTTGCCCGTGCCGAAGCCCCGCCCCTGCGGGGTGTTCGGGGCCCAGCTGATCAGCCGGCCCGGCGGATAGAGCGGGTGGTCGTCCCGGATGCCGTGCACGGCGACCCGGCGCAGCTCCGCGCCGTCGCCCGCCCGGGGCTCCTCGCCGCGCAGCACCGTCTCCACCAGGCCGACGGTGACGAAGTCGGCCAGCCGGGGGACGGAGACCTGCGTCAGCTCCTCGGCGGTCCGTACGACGTCCAGGGTGGTGCCGATCGCCATGCTCGCGTCGTACAGCAGCCGCAGCCGGGTCTGCGCCTCCTCGGCCCGGCCGGACAGCACCCGCAGCTCCGTGGAGTCACGCAGGGTGGCGACACTGCCCGAGGGCCCGCCGTCCCGGTCGGTGGGCCGGTTGTTCACCGCGAGCAGCCGGCTGCCGACCAGCATGACCTCGTCGGTGGCCACCCGCCCCGACACCAGCAGCTCGGTGACCTGCGGATTGAGGCCCAGCTCGGTGACCGGGCGGCCCTCGGCGTCCGGGGGCAGGTCCAGCAGGCGCCGGGCCTCGTCGTTGGCGAGCAGCAGCAGGCGCTCCCCGTCGGCCTCGGACCTGCCCTTTCCGTTCCGGGTCGGGCCCCCGCCCCCGCTCTCGGCTCCGCCGACGATGAGCACGCCCTCGCGCACCGCGTGCAGCACGGCGTCGTGGTGTTCGTACATCCGGGTCATCTCCAGCGGACCCAGGCCGTGGGTCTGCCGCCGGAGTCTCCTGCTGATCAGCGCCGTCCCGCCGGTGGCCAGCGCCAGGCCGGCCGCCGCTGCGCCCAGCAGCACCGGCAGCTGGCGGTCGACGACGCCCCGGACCTTGCTGATGGTGATGCCGGCGGAGACGGCCCCGACGACCTTGCCCTTGGTGTCGAAGACCGGCACGATCGCCTGCACCAGCGGGCCGATGGTCCCGTTGATCTTCTCGGTGACGACGTGGCCGTGCAGCGCCGGCTGGATGTTGCCGACGAACTTCCTGCCGATGCGGTTCGGCTTGGGGTGGGTGTAGCGGATGGCCTTGGTGTTCGTCACCACGATGAAGTCCACGCCGGTCCGCTTTCGGGCCGCCTCGGTGCGTGGCTGCATCACCGCCGTCGGGTCGGGCGAGGCCAGTGCCTGCACGATCCCTGGCGAGCTCGCGAAAGTCTGGGCGACGGCGAGCGACCGGTTGCGGGCCTCCGTGGTGCTGTCGTGTTCCGACTGCAGCACGAGGGCCGCTACCGCGCCCACGCCGAGCAGCAACACGATCACTACCTGCAGGACGAAGACCTGACCGGCAACGCTGCGTACCCGGCCCCACAGCCGGACCATAAGCCCATGTCTACACTGCCCCGTCCCATGAGGCGACTGCTACGGGCTTCCCGGGCCGCTCGGACGTGCGCCCATGGATAGGGGGCGCCGGGAGCCGCTCGTAGCGGCTCGCAGCGCCCCCTGGCGCAACCTGACGGGTAGTCAGGAGTTGATCTGCGTCGTCACCAGCGACGAGAAGGTCGTCAGCCGGGTGTAGACGCCGGGGTAGCCGGCCTCGGCACAGCCCTCACCCCACGAGGTGATGCCTGCCAGGACGCCCCCGATGAGCAGCGGACCGCCGCTGTCGCCCTGGCAGGTGTCCACGCCGCCGGAGGTGTATCCGGCGCAGACCATGTCGGTGGCGACGAAGTCGGAACCGTAGGAGCTCTTGCAGCTGGAGTCGGACACGATCGGGACGGTCGCGGTGCGCAGCTGGTTGGACGAGCTGCCGCTCTCGGACGTGGTGCCCCAGCCGAGGATGCGGGCGGTCGTGCCGGCCGCGTAGACGCCGGTGTCCGAGGACGAGACGTACGAGGCCGTGGTGTACGACATCGCGGTGGAGAGGGTGAGCACGGCCACGTCGTCGCCGTTGGTGGCGTCGGTGTAGGCCGGGTTGATCCAGATCTTGCTGACCTTGCTGACGGTGCCGTTCGTGCCGCTGAGGTACGTACGGCCGCCGACGACGCGGACGCTGCTGGTGGTCTCGCCGACCATACAGTGGGCCGCGGTGACCACCTTCTTGGACGAGACCAGCGTCCCGCCGCAGAACTGGTTCTGCGAGGCGTCGGTGATCTGCATCATGAACGGGTACGTGGTCGTCGTCGTGGTGGAGCCGCCGACGATGTCGGCGTGTACGTCCGCCTGGGCGGCGGGGGCGCCTAAGAGTAAGGCCGCGGCGGTCGCCGCGGTCGCGAGGGCCGCGGCGACAGCCTTCCCTGCACGGGTGGAGCGGAACATGTGTACTCCTCAAAGACTGCCGGTGGGGGGAGCGCGCGGCCCTGCGGGTGTGGGGGGATGGCGGTGTGGATCACCGCGCGCACGGCACGGAGCGGACGACGCCGTTGCCGTCAACTGCCGTGTTTGAAGAGGTTGTTGCTACTGGTGCGATCCTTAAGGTAGAAGCGACCGCACCCCGGCCCCAATGAGGGAAGCCCCTCGCGGGAGGCGGGTAGGGATAACCCTTGGTTACCCCTGGTCCGCGCCTCCCTGACGTCCCGTCAGCCTGCCGCGCGGCGTCGCGCGGCCAGCCGGACGATGTCCACGCGGGAGCGGATCCCCAGCTTGCGGTAGACCCGGGTGAGCGTGGCCTCGACGGTCTTCACGCTGATGAAGAGGGTCGCCGCGATCTCGCGGTTGGTCGCCCCCTCCAGGACGAGCGCGGCGACCTGACGCTCCATCGCGGCGAGCGTGCTGAAGTCCGGGATCCCCTGGTCGTCCTGGCCCTCCGCGGCCGCCGACGCTTCCGCGGGCGCGACCGGCGCCGGGGCCCCGGCCGGGGCCGAGCCGACCAGCTGGAGCCAGGGCAGGGCCTTGGCGCGCTTGAAGATACGGGCGGCATCCTGGAGCGCCGTACGGGCGGCGGACGGATTGCGGCGCTCCCGCTCGACACGGGAGAGCGCGAGGGCCGCCCGGGCCTCCTCCAGGCCGTACCCGAGCACCCCGAGGCGCTGCCGCGCGGCGGCGAGCAGCGCGGCAGCGGCGTCCAGGTCCCCGCGGGCGGCCTTGACCAGGCCGTCGGAGCGGTCGAGGACAGCGAGGATGCTGGCCCGGCCGAGCCGGGCCGCGAACACCCGGGTGGTGTCGATGACCTCCTGGGCCTCAGCCAGCTCGCCGACGAGTACGAGGGCTTCGGCGAGGTCGGCCTGCCAGCGCCCGCGTGCCGGCTCGGTCACCCCGAGCTCGCGCTCCAGCTGCCGTACCCGGCGCAGCGCCTGTACCGCGCCGGGCGCGTCACCGGAGACCAGCCGGGCGTGTCCGAGCGCGTACAGATACCGCGACAGCGACATCGGGTCGCCGGCCTCCTCGGCCCTGCTGACCGCCTCGGCGGCCAGTGACAGGGCCTTTTCGGTGGACCCGCCGGCCGCCTCGGCCAGCGAGGCGATCTGCAGCGCCCAGCCCTCGCCGACGCCCGAGTCCTGGCCCAGCCGCAGACTCTCGTGGGCCAGTTCGAGGGCAGCGCCGCAGCGGCCGGCCCGCAGCTCGGTCTCGGCGAGATTGCGCCGGAACAGCAGCTCGCTCTCCACCGCGCCGCGCCGGGCGGCCTCGCTGACCAGCGGCGCGATGGTGGCGCGGGCGGCGTCCAGCTCGTCGATCATCATCAGGTACCGGAAGCGGGTGTAGCCGGGCCCGTTGTGGCTGCACGCCACATCGGGAAGCTGCGGCTCGCGCAGCGCCCGCTCCAGGGTCTCCGGCGCGCGCGGGTCGCCGATCAGCGACTCCTGCAACGCCTGGAAGGACAGCGCGAGCAGCTCCGTACGCCGGTCGCCCGCCTGCGCGGCCAGTTCGGCGGCGCGCCCTGCCTCCGCGGCCCCTTCCCGGATCGAGCCGTCCACCACGACATGCCGCCACGCCATCTGGTAGCGGACCAGCCCCAGCAGCCGGGGGTCGTCGCCCGCGTCGGCCAGGGCCTGCGGATAGACGTCGTCCACCTCGCCCAGGGCGTGGCCGACCGAGTCGATCACCGCGATCCAGGCCCGCACCCGGTCGGCGGGGTCGGTGGCGACGGCCAGCACATCGCGGGCCGTGCTCCGGCCGAGCTCGGTCTCGCCGGCCAGCAGGGCGTCCTCGGCCGCGTCGAGCCGCCGCTGGATGATGACCGCGCCCTTGTCGTCCGGGGTGTGCCGGGCGGCGAGCAGCCCGAGCTGCGCCGCCACCGCCGGGGCGCCCCGGCCCCGGGCCACGGTGGCGGCCTCGGCCAGGCCCTGCGCGACCCGCTCGTTCTTGCCCGGCGAGGCGAGCGCGAGGTGGCGGGCCCGCTCGATCACGTCCGACGCCGCCGCGCCCAGCGCCGCGTGTGCCGTGCGCCGGTCCTCCGGGAGCGCCTCCGCGTACAGCGCCGCCGATATCAAGGGGTGGGCGAACCGTACGACCCCGTCCTGGTCGGTCTCGACCAGCCCGAGGGCGGACGCCACCGAGATCTCGGCCTCGGCATTGGCCCGGCCCGCACTGCGCAGCAGGGACAGGGTGGGGCGCGCGCCCGCGCTGGTGATGAGCAGGGTGCGGCGGGTCTCGGCCGAGAGCATGCCGAGCCGGTTGAGCACCAGCGTACGGAGCGAGGTGGGCACCGGCAGCGGCTCGCCCGGCCGGGGCGGGGTCTTGCTCTCGGCGAGCGCCCGGCCCAGCTCCAGGGCGAAGAGCGGATTGCCGCCGCTGGTGCGGTGGATGTCCCGCAGCACCGCCCGGGGCAGGTGGCCCTGCCCCCGGTCGGCCAGCAGCTCGGACACCTGCGCCCGCGACAGCGCCGGGATGCGCAGCGTCAGCGCCTGTGAGGGGAAGGCCCGCACATAGCGGTCATGGTGGTCCTGCGGATCCCCGTCGGTCCGTACGGCGCCGATCATCCGCACCGGCAGCCCGCTCACCCGGCGTGCCGCGAACGCCAGCAGCTCCGCGCTCGCCGGGTCCATCCACTGCAGGTCGTCGGCCACGATCAGCACCGGGCCCCGGGCGGCCAGCGCGCGCAGCACCGACAGCACCGCCAGCCGCAGCGCGAGGCCGTCACGCTGCTCGGAGGACTCGCTACGGCCGGTGAGCGCCGACTCGAGCGCCGCGCGCTGCGGGGCGGGCAGCGCGTCGGACACCTGCTCCGCCACCAGACCCAGCAGATCGACGAGGGCGAGGAACGGCAGATGCGATTCCGACTCCGTCGCCGAACACCTCAGAACCGTGGTTCCTTCCCCGGCGTATTCCGCGCCGAGCGTACGCACGATGACGGACTTGCCGATCCCGGCGGGTCCGTACAGCAGGACGCTGCCCCCCTGGCTCAGTTGTCCGCGCGCACGCGAAAGCACGTCGCTACGCCCGATCACCTGGTCAGGACGGGTTCTGGCCGGCACGCCGAAGCCTTGCTCCACGGGTAGCCGCTCCCTCCGGTGTCGTGTTCGGACAATGGTATGCAAAGGATCTCGTGGTGCGGACGACTACGGTGAGCCTGTGGAATTGCGGCAGCTCCGGTATTTCGTCGCGGTCGCGGAGGAATTGCACTTCGGACGGGCGGCCGAAAGCATGCATATCGTGCAATCGGCGGTAAGTCAGCAGATCCGCCGTCTTGAGCGGGAGTTGGGGGTGGATCTCTTCGACCGCTCCCCGCGTCGGGTACGGCTCACGGCGGCCGGAGAGTGCTTTCTGCCGGAGGCCCGTACGGTCCTCGAAGCGGAGCGGCGGGCGCGGGAGGCAGTGGCGGCTTTCACATCGGAGCGCGCGGCCGTGCTGCGGCTGGGCACCAGTACCGGGCTCGGCGAGCACCTGGACCGGGTGCTGGACGCCTTCGCGGAGCTGGCCCCCGGCGCGGGGGTGGAGCTGGTCTCGGCGCCGGTGGGGGAGCGGCTCGGGCAGGTCGCCGACGGGCGGCTCGACGCGGCCTTCGTGCGGGGCGGCGGAGACGGTCCCGTACCCGGTATACGGATCCTGCCGTTGTGGCCGGACCCGCTGGTGGCCGCGGTCCCGGCCCGCCATCCGCTGGCCGGCGCCTCCGGGGTCGCGCTCACCGACCTCGCCCCGCTGGCCTTGCGGCTCACCCCGCGCCGTAACAATCCCGCGCTGGTCGACCTGGTCCTGACGGCGTGTGCCGCCGCCGGGTTCGAGCCGGTGCCGGGCCCGCGCTCCGGGTCGCTTCACGACACCCTGGCGGCGATCGGCGCCGGCGCCGACTCGTGGACCGTCGTCTACGCCTCCCACGCCCACCTCCTGCGCACCCCGCGGGTGGCCTTCCTCCCCTTCCGCGGGCCCGGTCTCGCGCTCACCACGGGCCTGGCGGTACGTGACGGGGACCCGCCCGCACTGCTGGAGCCGCTGCTCACGGCGTGCACCGCCGGCCGCGATCTCGATTCGTGATCGCTGTCTGCGCGATCCGCTTCTTGGTCGGGGCGGCTCACTCCGCTGGACTGGGGGCATGCCGGTGAGCGGCCCGGAAGCGCCGGGAAGCCGCCGCTGACAAGGGAGTTGTGGCATGCCCATCGTCACCGTTCAGCAGGGTCCCCGTACCGCCGAGCTCAAGCGGGACCTCGTACAGCGCATCACCGACGCCTTCGTGGACGCGTACAAGGTCCCGGCCGAGTCCGTCCAGGTCTGGATCCATGAGGTCCCCGCCGACAGCTGGGGCAGCGCGGGGAAGCTCACCGCCGACAAGTAGCCGCCACCCGCCCGACGGGCGTGTGGGCGTTGATCCGATCGAATGAATCATCGCCCGCACGCCGTGTCGTACCCACCCTTCTGGGCTGTATCTGTCAGATCGTCGCCATATATGACGGTATGACAAGTCCGTCCTGGCCCACGAAGGAGTACTCAAGTGAACGCACGCTCGGGGACAATCGCCCTCGCTGCCCTGGCCTTCGGAGGTGTCGCGCTGGTCACCGCCGCGCCCGCTTTCGCCGCACCCGGCGACAACGGCGTCGTGGACATCCGCGAGGTCGGCAGCACCACCGCGACCACGCCCGCGACCGCGCCTGCCGCATCGCCCGCGGCCCCTGCGGCTCCTGCCGCCCCGGCGGCCCCTGCGGCCACGCCTGCCGCCCCCGCCGCGCCCGCGCGGGGTGGTGAGACCAGCGTCTGCAACTTCTACCTCGACGCCAGCGGTTTCGAGACCGTGAACCAGGCCAACTGGCAGATCACCCCGGACCCGGCCCAGGCCGAGGGCCCGACCCGTTCCGGGACCATTTCGCTGACCGCCGGTGCCGGTGTGACGGCCGCAGTGGCGCCGAAGCTGCCGGACGGCACCTACAAGCTGACCTGGAGCTTCCAGGGCCAGGAGCAGGCCGGCAAGGAGAAGACCTTCCGGGTCGCCTGCCCCGCGACCGCCGACGACCAGGCCGGCGCGGTCCAGGCGGCGGCCAACGACCAGGCCCAGCCCGACGGCACCGGCACGAACGCCAACTGGAGCGGCGACGGCAGCGACGGCGGCGGCCGCGGTGACGGTGGCCGTGGCGACAACGGCGGCCGTGGCGACAACGGCCGTGGCGACAACGGCGGCCGCGACGACTGGGGCAGCGACAACGGGGGCCGCAACGACTGGGGCAACAACGACAACTGGGGCAGTGACAACTGGGGTGACAACAACGGTTACGGCGGCCACGGCCACCACCAGCACCACTTCTGGCCGCAGAGCGGTCCGCACACCGGCCTGGGCGGTTCCGCAGCCGCCGCCGGCACCGGTGAGATCGCCGCGGGCGCAACGCTCGCGGCCGGTGCCGCCGCCGGCGGTGGCCTGATGGTGATCCGCGCGGCGCGCCGTCGCCGCAACCGTATGGCCTGATCCGAGGCCCGGCCCCCCCGCGGGCTGCCGCCGCTCCTCCTCCGGCGTCGGCGGCCTGCAGGGGGGTAGTGGGCCTCCGGCCCGGGGCGAGAGGATAGCCGCGAGTGGTCCGGTGACGACGAGGAGGACGACGACACATGGCGGCAACCAGCGCGACCGAGGAGTTCCGGTCGGCCCGTGACTTCCTGCTGCGGCATCGCGAGGACTACGCCACGGCGTACGCGGGCTTCCACTGGCCCCGGCCCGCCCACTTCAACTGGGCGCTCGACTGGTTCGACGTGATCGCCGAGGCCAATGACCGGCCCGCCCTGTGGATCGTCGAGGAGGACGGCACCGAGACCCGGCAGTCCTTCGCCGAGCTGTCCGCCCGCTCCAACCGCGTCGCCAACTGGCTGCGCGCCCAGGGCGTCCGCCCAGGCGACCGGATCGTCGTCATGCTCGGCAACCAGGCCGAGCTGTGGGAGACCGCGCTGGCCGCGATGAAGCTGCGTGCCGTGGTCATCCCCGCCACGCCCCTGCTCGGCCCGGCCGACCTCGCCGACCGCATCGAGCGCGGCGGGGCGCGGCAGGTGATCGTACGGTCGGGGGACACCGCCAAGTTCGACGCCGTACCGGGCGACTACACCCGCATCGCGGTCGGCGGGGCTCCCGGGGGCTGGCTGCGGTACGAGGACGCCTACGGCAGCCCGGAGGCGTACGAGCCCGACGGGCCGACCCCGGCGGACGAGCCGCTGATGCTGTACTTCACCTCGGGCACCACGGCCAAGCCGAAGCTGGTGCAGCACACCCATGTCTCGTACCCCGTCGGCCACTTGGCGACGATGTACTGGATCGGGCTGCGCCCCGGCGACGTCCACCTCAACATCTCCTCGCCCGGCTGGGCCAAGCACGCCTGGAGCAATCTCTTCGCGCCGTGGAACGCCGAGGCGACGGTCTTCATCCACAACTACACCCGCTTCGACGCGGGCCGCCTCATGGCTGAGATGGACCGCGCCGGCGTCACCAGCTTCTGCGCCCCGCCCACCGTCTGGCGGATGCTCATCCAGGCCGACCTGAGCGCGCTGCGCACCCCGCCGCGCGAGGCCGTGGCGGCCGGCGAGCCGCTCAACCCCGAGGTCATCGAGCACGTCCGCCGGTCGTGGGGCCTGACCATCCGCGACGGCTTCGGCCAGACCGAGACCGCCGTCCAGGTCGCCAACAGCCCCGGCCAGCCCCTCAAGACCGGCTCCATGGGCCGCCCGACCCCCGGCTTCACCGTCGCGCTGCTCGACCCCCTCACCGGCGAGCCCGCCGACGAGGGCGAGATCAGCGTCAGCCTCGCCGGTCCCGCCGGCCGCCCGGTCGGCGTCATGACCGGCTACGCCGGCGACCCGGACCGTACCGCCGAGGCCATGGCCGGCGGCTATTACCGCACCGGCGACATCGGCTCGCGCGACGCCGACGGCTACATCACGTACGTGGGCCGGAGCGATGACGTGTTCAAGGCCAGCGACTACAAGATCTCGCCCTTCGAGCTGGAGAGCGCCCTCCTCGAACACGAGGCCGTCGCCGAAGCCGCCGTCGTCCCCGCCCCCGATCCGCTGCGCCTCGCCGTCCCCAAGGCCTATGTCGTCCTCGCCGAGGGCTGGAAGCCCGACGCGGACACCGCCCGCGCCCTCTTCGCCCACTCGCGCGCCGTCCTCGCCCCCTACAAGCGGCTGCGCCGCCTGGAGTTCGCCGAGCTGCCGAAGACCGTCTCCGGCAAGATCCGCCGCGTCGAACTGCGCGAGCGCACAGCGGCCGGCGACGTCACGGTGGAGTACCGAGAAGAGGACTTCCCGCAGTAGCGCGGGGCAGGCGTCACTTATGACGAACGCAGACGTACTTGTCGTCGGCGGCGGCCCGACCGGGCTGCTGCTGGCGGGCGATCTCGCCACGGCGGGGATACGTACGACGCTGGTCGAGCGGCGCGCCGAGGAGTCGAACCTGACCCGGGCCTTCGCCGTGCATGCCAGGACCCTGGAGCAGCTGGACGCCAGGGGCGTGGCGGACGCGCTGGTCAGCACCGGGACGGCGCTCGGCGGCCTGCGGCTCTTCGGGGAGCTGGGGGTCGATCTGTCCCGGCTGCGGACCCGCTTTCCGTATGTGCTGATCACCCCTCAGTACGAGACCGAGCGGCTCCTGGAGGACCGGGCGAAGGCGGCCGGCGCCGACCTGATGCGCGGGACCGAGGTGCGGGGACTGCGGCAGGACGCGGACGGCGTGGAGGTGGACACCGCCGACGGGCGGGTGCTCCGGGCGCGCTACGCGGTCGGGTGCGACGGGGTGCGCAGCACCGTACGGGAGTCGCTGGGCGCGGACTTCCCCGGTGAGTCGGTGGCGCGGTCGGTGATGCTGGCCGACGTACGGCTGGGTGACGCCCCGGCGGATGTGCTGACGGTGGGGGCGGGCCGGGAGGGGTTCGCCTTCCTGGCGCCGTTCGGGGACGGCTGGTACCGGGTGATCGCCTGGAACCCCGACCGGCAGCTGCCCGATGACGCGCCCGTCGACTTCGAGGAGCTGCGCGCGGTGGTCCGGCTGGTCCTCGGCACCGACCACGGGATGCACGACCCGCGCTGGATGTCCCGCTTCCACAGCGACGAACGCCAGGTCGCGGACTACCGCTGCGGCCGGGTGCTGCTGGCCGGCGACGCCGCGCACGTCCACTCCCCGGCCGGCGGCCAGGGCATGAACACCGGGCTGCAGGACGCCGCCAACCTCAGCTGGAAGCTCGCCGCCGTCATCGAGGGCCGGGCCGACGACGCGCTGCTCGACACGTACCAGGCCGAGCGCCACCCGGTGGGCCGCATGGTGCTGCGCATGTCCGGCACCCTGACCCGGGCCGCGCTCGGCCAGTCGGCGCGCGCCCGCCTCTCGCGCCGGGTCCTGCCCGCCGTCGCCGGCCGGGTCCGGCCCCTGACGACGCGCGGCGCCCGCATGATCTCCGGCATCGGCATCCGCTACCCCTCGCCGCGCGGCTCGCACCCCCTCACCGGCCGCCGCCTGCCCGACCTGCGGCTCGACTGCGGCCGCCTGTACGAGGCGCTGCGCGGCGGCCGGTTCGTGCTGGTCGCCGACGACGCCCGGGCCCGCCGGGTCGCCGAGGACTGGGCGGGCCAGGTCCGCGCCACGGCGCCGGCCGGCCACCTGCGCACCGCCATCCTCGTCCGCCCCGACGGCTACGCCGCCTGGGCCGAGCATGCACCGGAGCCGGCCGCGGTCCGGGCCGCGCTGCGCGAGTGGTGCGGCTCTCAGCTCTTCGAGGCCAGGCAGAGCACGTACTTCGAGGAGCCGTACTCCTCGTAGTACGAGACCGTGGTGCTCGCGAAGGCCTTGCAGCCGGAGTCGTCCGTGGTGTCGTCGAGCTTGCCGACGATCTCGTAGTCGGCGTCGGACGAGGCGCAGTCGGTGACCGTCATGTTCGGGCTGCTGTAACTGCCGGAGTTGTGCACACACTCGCCGACGGCGGCGTACTGCGGGTCGCTCTGCGCGCCGACCACGATCATCGTGACGAAGAGCGCGAAGGCGACGACGGGGACCAGCAGTACCAGCGCGGCAGGGCGGCGGAAGATCGGCTTGCCCGGGTCCATGGGCCTGCCGGGGCCGCCCGGGATCGGCTCGGGGAGGCGGTTGATCTTCGATCGCTGCCCGAGGTTGATGAGCATCGTGATCGGGTTGATGATCATCGACCCGATGCCCCACCAGCCCTGCCACATGCTCTTCGCGGTCATGTCGCGGTGCGCGGCTGTGCCGCAGCGGCGGCAGAACGGGCCGCGGAGCTTCAGGAAGCGCATCACGACGATGAAGCCCTGGTGGCCCCGGATCGTCGCCTCCACCGCCGGCACGGAGCCGCAGAAGCGGCAGCTGGGGCCGTACCCCATGGGCGGCGCCGGCTGCGGGGCCGGCGGTGCGTACGGCTGCTGCCCGTTCTGCTGCGGCGCGTACTGCTGCTGGGCGTACGCGGGCGCGCCCGCGTACGCAGGGGCGGGGGGCGCGTACTGCGGCGGCACGGGCTGCGCGTACGGGTTCTGTGGGACGGGTGGCTGAACGGGCGGTGTGGTCACGGAAGTTCCCCGTTGTCGATGTGATCTTCGGCTGATCCGAAGCACGCACCGTAGCGCCTTCCTTCTTGACGCTGCGCACGGGGCGGCCTATGTTCAGTACAGTTCCACATAACAGAAGTATGTTTCCGCATTACGGAAAGCTGGTGACCGAATGCCTCGTATGACCGCCGCCCGCGCGGCCGTGGAGATCCTGAAGCGCGAGGGCGTTGACACCGCGTTCGGGGTGCCCGGCGCCGCGATCAACCCCTTCTACGCCGCGCTCAAGGCGAGCGGCGGGATCGACCACACGCTGGCCCGGCATGTCGAGGGCGCCTCGCACATGGCCGAGGGGTACACGCGCACCAAGGCCGGCAACATCGGCGTGTGCATCGGCACGTCCGGCCCGGCCGGCACCGACATGATCACCGGCCTGTACTCGGCCATCGCCGACTCGATCCCGATCCTGTGCATCACCGGGCAGGCGCCCGTGGCCCGCCTCCACAAGGAGGACTTCCAGGCCGTCGACATCTCCTCGATCGCCCAGACGGTCACCAAGGCGGCGACCACCGTCCTGGAGGCCGCCCAGGTGCCGGGCGTCTTCCAGCAGGCCTTCCACCTGATGCGCTCCGGACGGCCCGGCCCGGTCCTGATCGACCTGCCGATCGACGTCCAGCTGACCGAGATCGACTTCGACCCGGAGACGTACCAGCCGCTGCCGGTCTACAAGCCCGCCGCGAGCCGCGCCCAGATCGAGAAGGCGCTCACGATGCTGGGCGCGTCGGAGCGCCCGCTGATCGTCGCCGGCGGCGGCATCATCAACGCCGACGCCTGTGAGCTGCTGGTCGAGTTCGCCGAGCTGACCGGCATCCCGGTCGTGCCGACCCTCATGGGCTGGGGCATCCTCCCCGACGACCACGCCCTCAACGCCGGCATGGTCGGCCTGCAGACCTCGCACCGCTACGGCAACGCCACCCTGCTCGCCTCGGACTTCGTCCTGGGCATCGGCAACCGCTGGGCCAACCGCCACACCGGCAACCTCGGCGTCTACACCGAGGGCCGCACCTTCGTGCACGTCGACATCGAGCCCACCCAGATCGGCCGGGTCTTCGCACCCGACTACGGCATCGCCTCCGACGCCAAGGCCGCCCTGGAGCTCTTCGTCACCGTCGCCCGCGAGCTCAGGGCCGCCGGCCGCCTCCCGGACCGCTCGGAGTGGGCCGCCTCCACCCAGGAGCGCAAGGCGACCCTCCAGCGCCGCACGCACTTCGACAACGTGCCGCTCAAGCCGCAGCGTGTGTACGAGGAGATGAACCGCGCCTTCGGCCCCGAGACCCGGTACGTCACCACCATCGGGCTCTCCCAGATCGCCGGCGCCCAGATGCTGCACGTCTACCGGCCCCGGCACTGGATCAACTGCGGGCAGGCCGGTCCGCTCGGCTGGACCGTCCCGGCGGCGCTCGGGGTGGCCACCGCCGATCCCGAGGCCAGCGTGGTGGCGCTGTCCGGCGACTACGACTTCCAGTTCATGATCGAGGAACTGGCGGTCGGCGCGCAGCACCGGATCCCGTACGTTCACGTCCTGGTGAACAACTCCTACCTGGGCCTGATCCGCCAGGCCCAGATCGGCCTGGACATCAACTTCCAGGTCAACCTGGAGTTCGAGAACATCAACTCACCCGAGCTGGGCGTCTACGGCGTCGACCACGTCAAGGTCGCCGAGGGCCTGGGCTGCAAGGCGATCCGGGTCACCGAGCCGGACCAGCTGCTGCCGGCCTTCGAGGAGGCCAAGAAGCTCGCCGCCGAGTACCGCGTGCCGGTGGTCGTCGAGGCCATCCTGGAGCGGATCACCAACATCTCGATGAGCCCCAGCGGTGACATCGACAAGGTGGTCGAGTTCGAGGAGGTCGCGACCGAGCCGGGCCACGCCCCGACCTCGATCCTGCCGCTGGCCACCGCCTAACAGGCCGGCAGGGCCTCAGAAGGGCCCGAACAGCCAGTTGCCGGGGGCTTCCGGATCCGTGCCGATGTAGTAGGCGCGGATGGCGGCCACCAGCTCCTCCGTACTGAGGGTTCCGTCGCCGTCCGTATCCATCCGCTCGAACGCGGCTGCGATATCGGACGGCGGCGTGTTGAAGGCGCGCTGCAGGACCTCGAACTCCTCCCGCCGCACCTGGCCGTCGCCGTCGGTGTCGCACAGCTCGGCGACGGCCTCGGCGGCCGGATGGAAGACCGGGTCGAAGCCGGGGCCCTCGATGAAGGCCTTGGTCATGCCGTGCTCGTACTCCGCGGAGGAGATCCGGCCGTCGCGGTCGGTGTCGGCGTACGCCGCCAGCTCCGCCCAGACCGCCTCCAGCCGGGCCGCGACCGCCCTGCCCTTGGGGGAGGTCGGGGACTGCCCGAAACCGTGAATCAGCCGCGCGCCGACGTCCTGGAAGTCGGCGCGCTCGGCATATCCGTTGTCGTCCGTGTCCAGGCGGCGGAAGGATGTGGCGAGCTTGCGCTTCAGAAGGGCCGTAGACATCGCTGCGTCCTGACGTAGTCGTAGTCCAGACGTATGGGGAAAGGGAACCTCTCGATCCTCTCCCGGTGCCGTCGGACGCGCGACCCGAGTGAACACGAAGCGTGACGCCTACGGGCGCGCCCGGGGGTCGGCCCTGATCAGCGAGTCCGCGGCGTCGTTGACCGGCTGCGGGGTGCCCGTCAGATCCATGACGAACAGCGGTACACCCAGTTGGTCGGCGCGCATCCGGGCGTCGTGGGCATAGCCCGCCAGGGAGAAGAAGGCGCCGGCCGAGTCCTCGTTCAGGCAGTTCAGCCAGAGGCACTCGATGTCGCGCATCCCGGTCGGCCGGGTGGTCGGGTCGATCTGGGCGACCACGCCCTCCCCGCGCAGGTCCACGCCGTTGGCGACGCGGTCGGAGGCGATCCGTACGCCGGTGTAGCCGAGCCACTTCAGATACTGCGCGGCGGCGGTGAGCGCGTCCCGCGCCGTACGGATCGTCACCGGGTTGAAAGGGGGCCGCGCATGGGCCGGGCCGGCCTCGGCCTCGGGGCCGGGGGCTGCCGGGTCGGCGGAAGACGCCACCGGGAACGGGGCCGGCGTACGGGCGGGCCCCTTGAGGGCCACGGTGTCCACGGGCAGCCGGATCACCGCGCCGCACTCGCAGCCGAACTCGGGCTGCGGCCACTGGTCGTTGCGCCCGCAGTCCGGGCAGCGCATCCCCACCCAGGAGTCGTCCCAGGAGCGGTGCCGCACCTGGACCGGGACGCCGCCGCGCAGCAGCGGCAGGGACAGCGGCGTACCGCAGGCGCAGGGGAAGACGGGGGACGAGTACGCGTGCGGCCGGCGGCAGGCCGGGCAGCGCACGGGCACGCTCTCTGCCATGGTTGGCTCTCCGGGTCACCGGTCGGATGTTGTGCGGCACCATGCTCTCGCATACGGGGCCCGATGCACACAGAAAGACGCCCGCGGCGTGACGGCCTACCCCTCAGAAGTCCGTCACGCCGCAGGCGAGTTCACCGGTGATCCGCCGGCGGATCAGTCCTCGCGCAGGGCGCGGACCGCCTCCTCGACGCGCTTGCCGTAGCCGGCGTCGGCGGCGTGGAAGTGGGCGAGGTTCTTCTCGACCACGTCGTCCCGGGTGACCTGGGAGAGGCTGCCCGCGATGTTGGCGACCAGCCGGGCCTGCTCCTCCTCCGACATCAGCCGGTACAGCTCGCCGGCCTGGAAGAAGTGGTCGTCCTTGGCGTGCTCGGGCGCGGCGTGTGTGCCCGTCCAGCCGCTCACCGCGAGCGGGGCGGACAGCGGCGCGTCGGTCTGCGCCGGGCCGTCGTAGGAGTTCGGCTCGTAGTTCTTGGCGTAACGGCCGCCCCGGTTCGTCGCGTGCAGGCCGTCCCGGCCGTAGTTGTGCGCGTCGGTGGCCTTCGGCGCGTTGACCGCGAGCTGGGTGTGGTTGACGCCCAGGCGGTAGCGGTGCGCGTCGGCGTACGCGAAGAGCCGGCCCTGCAGCATCTTGTCCGGGGACGGGCCGATGCCGGGCACGAAGTTGTTCGGCGAGAAGGCGGCCTGCTCGACCTCGGCGAAGACGTTGTCCGGGTTGCGGTCCAGGACGAGCCGGCCCACGCGTTGCAGCGGGTAGTCGGCGTGCGGCCACACCTTGGTGAGGTCGAAGGGGTTGAAGCGGTAGTCCACCGCCTCGGCCGCGGGCATGATCTGCACGTACAGCGTCCAGGACGGGTGCACGCCGCGCTCGATGGCCTGCAGCAGGTCCGTCTGGTGCGAGTTGGCGTCCTTGCCCGCGGTCTCGGCCGCCTGCTCGCTCGACAGCGAGCGGATGCCCTGGTTCGTCTTGAAGTGGTACTTGACGAAGAAGGCCTCGCCCTCGGCGTTGGTCCACTGGTAGGTGTGCGAGCCGTAGCCGTTCATGTGGCGGTACGACGCCGGTATGCCGCGGTCACCGAACAGCCAGGTCACCTGGTGCGTCGCCTCGGGGGCGTGGGCCCAGAAGTCCCAGACGTTGTCCGGCTCCTGCCTGCCCGTGAAGGGGTCGCGCTTCTGGGAGTGGATGAAGTCGGGGAACTTCACCGGGTCCTTGATGAAGAACACCGGGGTGTTGTTGCCGACGAGGTCGTAGTTCCCCTCCTCGGTGTAGAACTTCAGCGCGAAGCCGCGCGGGTCCCGGACCGCGTCCGCGCCGCCCAGGCTGTCCGCGACGGTCGAGAAGCGCAGAAAGACGTCGGTGCGCCTGCCGACCGTGCCCAGGAAGGCGGCCCGCGTGAAGCCCGTGACGTCGTCCGTCACCTCGAAGTGCCCGTACGCGCCCGAGCCGCGGGCGTGCACCACGCGCTCCGGGATCCGCTCCCGGTTGAACCGGGCGAGCTTCTCCAGCAGGTGCTGGTCCTGAAGCAGGAGCGGGCCGCCGATGCCTGCGGTGGCGGAGTTCTGGTTGTCGGCGACGGGTGCGCCCGACTCGGTCGTCAGCGTGGGCTTCGACATGGGTGACGAGGGAGACCTTCCGTGCGGCTCTGATGTTCAACGCCGCCCTCGCGGGCGGGTGGTGGTATCCCGGGCGGCGGCGCCCATTGGCGCGACAGGACAGGTCAGGGCGCCGCCGCCCGGAAGTCTGGGTGTTACGCCTCGACGCCCGAGAGGCGGGCGACGCCGCGCAGCAGGGCGGAGTGGTCCAGGCCGCCGTCGCCCTGGGCGCGGAGAGAGGCCACGAGGTTCGCCACGACCGCACCGACCGGGAGGGCGGCACCGACGTTGCGGGCGGCGTCGGTGACGATGCCCATGTCCTTGTGGTGCAGGTCGATCCGGAAACCGGGGGCGAAGTCGCGGGTCAGGAAGTTCTGCTTCTTGCGGGTGAGGACCGTGGAGCCGGCGAGGCCGCCGTTGAGGACCTCCAGCGCGGCTTCGAGGTCCACGCCGGACTTCTCCAGGAAGATCACGGCCTCGGCGCACGCCTGGATGTTGACCGCGACGATCAGCTGGTTGGCCGCCTTCACCGTCTGGCCGGAGCCGTGCGGCCCGCACAGGATGATGGTCTTGCCCAGCGCCTCGAGGATCGGCTTGGCCTCGTCGAAGTCGGCCTGCTCGCCGCCCACCATGATGGACAGTACGGCCTCGATGGCACCGGCCTCTCCGCCGGAGACGGGGGCGTCCAGGACGCGGATGCCCTTCTCGGCGCCGGCCTTCGCCAGGTCGACGGAGGTCTGCGGGGTGATCGAGGACATGTCGATCAGCAGGGCGCCGGACTTGGTGTTCTCCAGGATGCCGTCCTCGCCGTAGGCGATCGCCTCGACGTGCGGGGAGGCGGGGACCATCGTGATGACGACGTCGGCGTCCTTGACCGCCGCGGCGATCGAGGCGGCGGCGGTGCCGCCGTTCGCGGCGAGGCGGTCGAGCTTGTCCTGCTCCAGGGTGTAGCCGGTGACGTCGTAACCGGCCTTGATCAGGTTCTCGGCCATGGGGGAGCCCATGATGCCGAGGCCGATCCAGGCAATCGCCGGGCGGGTAGGGCGGGAAGATCCGGCAAGTGCGGTGCTCATGATGTCCTCTCGAGGTCAGTTGTCGGCGAGCCAGCGGAAGGAGGCGGGGCTGCCGTCGGGGCCGGGCTTGTACTCCAGGCCGACCCAGCCGTCGTAACCCGCCTTGCGCAGGCGGCCGATCAGCTCGGTGAGCGGCAGCGCGCCCGTGCCGGGGGCGCCGCGGCCGGGGTTGTCGGCGATCTGGACGTGCCCGGTCTTGTCGGCGTAGCGGTCGATGACCTCGGACAGGTCCTCGCCGTTCATCGACAGGTGGTAGAGGTCGAGCAGGAACTTCGCGTTGCCGAGGCCGGACAGGGCGTTGACCTTGTCGACGACGTCGACCGCGGCCGGGGCGCTGACCAGCGGGTACAGCGGCGACTCGGGCTGGTTGAGGGCCTCGACGAGCAGCACCGCACCGATCCGGTCGGCGGCCCGTGCGGCGATCACCAGGTTCTCCAGGGCGAGCCGGTCCTGCTCCTCCTCGGACACGCCCTCGACCCGGTTGCCGTACAGCGCGTTGAGCGCCTTGCAGCCGACGGAGGCGGCGAAGTCGGCCGCCACGTCGATGTTGGCGCGGAACCGGTCGGACTCCTCGCCGGGGATGGACAGCGCGCCCCGGTCGGGTCCGGGGAGCTGCCCGGCGTAGAAGTTCAGGCCGACCAGCTGCGTACCGGCGTCGGTCAACGCCTCGCGCAGGGCGTCGAGTTCGGACTTCGCCGGAACGGGGGCGTCGATCCAGGGCCACCACAGCTCAACGGCGGTGAAACCGGCCGCTGCGGCGGCCGCGGGGCGCTCCAGGAGCGGGAGTTCCGTGAAGAGGATCGAGAGGTTCACATCGAAGCGCGTGTCGTCGAGGCTCATCCGGGGCGCTCCTTCCGTATTGCGGAAACAATATTCTGCTTAACGGAAGACTGAATGAGTCCGGCGGCCGTTGTCAAGGGGGTGGGTGCGACTCCGACCTGCGCGGCTACCGTGGGGGCATGGTGCGACTGAGATTGGAATTCACGACCGAGCCGTTCGACCTGGACGAGGCCCCACGGCACGCGCTCGTCGCGCGCGAGGTCGTGCAGACGGCGGACCTGGACGCGGTCGACGTCGGCCCGTTCGGCAACACCGCCGAGGGCAGTGTCGACCAGGTGGTGGCGGCCGTGGGGGACGTGCTGCGGCGGAGCCTGGACGCCGGGGCCACGCGGGTCTCGCTGCAGGTCAACGTTATCGGGGAGGGCGGCCGGTGAGCGGGGTCGGGGATCACCCATTCAGTGCGGCGGTCAAGCCGCTCGTCGACGCCATGGGCGCCGAGCTGGTCGCCGTCGGTGAGGCGCGCGGCGACGACGTCGTGCTCAGCTGGGAAGGCGAGGAGGTCGTTGCCGTACGGCTGCCGCACCTCGCGGACTCGCTGGAGCACATCCTGGCGGACCTGCGACGCCGGCACGGCAGGGCGCTGTCGGAGCTGGACCGCAAGGACAAGCAGACGGTGGTGCGGATCCTGGAGGAGCGGGGCGCGTTCTCGGTCCGGCACGGGGTCGAGACGGTCGCCTCGGCCCTCGGCGTCAGCCGCTTCACCGTCTACAACTACCTGAACAGGGAGAATGCGGCCAAGGAGCGGGAGTGACCCGCCGCCGGCGGTGCTCATCCGGGTACTGACAGCCATATGGCCGCAATGTAACCGGAAGTTTTCAACAAAGTGTTGACGCGGTGTGTCGGGCGCTCGTAGCTTGCGGATGTGACTTCCAGCGCTACGCCGGGCCTGTCCCGGTTCAACTCGGCCGACGAGCCGGAGGCGGCCCGGCTGCTGCACGAGGTGTGCGGCAGCCGGACATGGGGCGCGGCAGTCGCCGCGGGCCGCCCGTACGACAGCCTCGACGCACTCCTCGGTGCCGGTGACGCCGCCATGGCGGCGCTGACCGCCGACGACCTCGCCGAGGCGATGGCCGGGCACCCGCCGATCGGCCGCCCCCGGCCCGGCGACCCGACCTCGGCGCGGGAGCAGAGCGGAGTGCAGGCATCCCTGCGCGAGGAACTGCTCGAACTCAACCTCGCGTACCAGGACCGGCACGGACACGTCTTCCTGATCTGCGCCACCGGACGCACCGGCGACGAGATGCTCGCCGCTCTCAAGGAGCGGATCGGCAACGACGCGGACACCGAACGCGAGATCGTCCGCACCGAACTGGGGAAGATCAACCGTATTCGCCTTGCCAGGCTCGTCGAGGAGGACCCGTCATGACGTCCGTGTCCACGCACATCCTGGACACCAGCATCGGCCGCCCCGCCGAGGCCGTGGCCGTCGAGCTGGCGGTCCGCAGCGGCGGCGCGGACGCCCCCTGGGCACCGCACGGCGCGTCCAAGACCGACGCCGACGGGCGCTGCAAGGACCTGCCGGAGCTGCCGGAGGGCACCACACACGTACGGCTGCGGTTCGAGACCGAGCCGTACTTCACCAACCACCAGCAAGCCGAGGAACAGCAGGACGCCCCCCGCGTAAGGGACAGCGGAGCCGGAGCTTTCTTCCCGGAGGTGGCGATCGTCTTCGCCGTCGAGCCGGGCGAGCACTATCACGTACCGCTGCTGCTCAACCCGTTCGGCTACTCCGTATACCGAGGGAGCTAGCACCGATGCCCACGTATCTCGGCCAGAACCAGTACGGCAAGGCGGAAAACCGCGTCGTCAAGATCACCCGCGACGGCGCGACCCACCACATCAAGGACCTCAACGTCTCCGTCGCCCTCTCCGGCGACATGGACGAGGTCCACTACTCCGGCAGCAACGCCAACGTCCTGCCGACCGACACCACCAAGAACACCGTCTTCGCCTTCGCGAAGGAACACGGCATCGAGTCGGCGGAGGCCTTCGGCATCCACCTCGCCCGGCACTTCGTCACCAGCCAGGAGCCGATCAAGCAGGCCCGCATCCGCATCGAGGAGTACACCTGGGAGCGGATCCCGGCCTCCGACGCCAACTCCCGCTTCATCGGAGCGGACGAGGTCCGGCACTCCTTCGTACGCAAGGGCCAGGAGACCCGGATCAGCGAGATCACCTTCGACGGCGAGAGCTGGCAGGTCATCTCGGGTCTCACCGGGCTGGTGGTCATGAACTCCACCAACTCCGAGTTCTGGGGCTACGTCAAGGACAAGTACACGACCCTCAAGGAAGCCCACGACCGGATCCTCGCCACCGAGGTCAACGCCCGCTGGCGCTTCAACTGGACCCACGACGACCAGCGCGCGCCGCAGTGGGAGCGCTCGTACGAGCAGGCCCGCAAGCACCTCCTCGAGGCCTTCTCCGAGACGTACTCCCTGTCTCTGCAGCAGACCCTCTACGCGATGGGCTCGCGGGTCATCAACAGCCGCTCCGAGATCGACGAGGTCCGCCTCTCGCTCCCCAACAAGCACCACTTCCTGGTGGACCTGAGCCCCTTCGACCTCAAGAACGACAACGAGGTCTACTTCGCGGCCGACCGCCCCTACGGCCTCATCGAGGGCACCGTCCTGCGCGACGGCGTCGAGGCCCGCATCCCGGTCACGGACTGAAAGGCGCGCCGATCATGACTGCATCCGCATCGACAGAGCGCATTGTCATCGAGAACTGTTCGGTCGCGACGGTCGACGCCGACGACACCGAGTACGCCACCGGGTATGTCGTCGTCGCCGGCAACCGCATCGAGTCGGTCGGCGCCGGCCCCGCACCGGCGGGACTCGAAGGCGTCGTGCGCAGGGTCGACGGCACCGGGCATCTGCTGACCCCCGGCCTGATCAACACCCACCACCACTTCTACCAGTGGATCACCCGCGGCCTGGCCACCGACCACAACCTCTTCAACTGGCTGGTCACCCTCTATCCGACCTGGGCACGCATCGACGAGCAGATGACGTACGCCGCCGCGCAGGGCTCCCTCGGCATGATGGCCCGTGGCGGCGTCACCACCGCCATGGACCACCACTACGTCTTCCCGCGGGGTTCGGGCGACCTGTCCGGGTCCATCATCCGGGCCGCCTCCGAGATGGGCGTACGTTTCACCCTCGCCCGGGGCTCCATGGACCGCGGCACCTCGGACGGCGGCCTGCCACCGGACTTCGCCGTCGAGACGCTGGAGGGCGCCCTCGCCGCCACCGAGGCGACGATCGACCGGCACCACGACGCCTCCTTCGACTCGATGACCCAGATCGCGGTCGCCCCCTGCTCGCCGTTCTCCGTCTCCACCGAGCTGATGAAGCAGGGCGCGGAGCTGGCGCGCCGGAGGGGCGTCCGGCTGCACACCCACGGCAGCGAGACCGTGGAGGAGGAGCAGTTCTGCAAGGAACTGTTCGGCATGGGCCCGACCGACTACTTCGAGTCGACCGGCTGGCTCGGCGACGACGTGTGGATGGCGCACTGCGTCCACATGAACGACTCCGACATCGCCGCCTTCGCCCGTACGAAGACCGGCGTCGCCCACTGCCCCTCCTCCAACGCCCGCCTCGCCGCCGGCATCGCCCGCGTCCCCGACATGCTCGCCGCCGGCGTCCCGGTCGGCCTCGGCGTCGACGGCACCGCCTCCAACGAGTCCGGAGAACTGCACACCGAACTGCGCAACGCCCTCCTCATCAACCGCCTCGGCGCCCACCGCGAGGCCGCGCTCAACGCCCGCCAGGCGCTGCGCCTGGGGACGTACGGCGGCGCGCAGGTGCTGGGCCGCTCGCAGCAGATCGGCTCCATCGAGCCGGGCAAGCTCGCCGACCTGGTGCTGTGGAAGCTGGACACCATCGCCCACGCCTCCATCGCCGACCCGGTCACCGCGCTGGTCTTCGGCGCCGCGGCCCCGGTCACCCTCTCGCTCGTCAACGGCCGCGCGGTCGTCGAGTCCGGCCGCCTCACCACGGTCGACGAGGACGCCATCGCCCGCTCCACCCGCGCCGAGGCCCAGCGCCTCGCCCGGATCGCCGGCCTGGCCTAGCCCTCCCAAGCACAGCCGGTCGGGGGAGGGACGGCCCTCCGACCGGTGCCGGTCCCTGCCCTGACGCAGGTCCCGGCAGACACCGCCCCCGGTCCGAATCCGGGGGCGGTGTCGTACCAGCAGTACCAGCTGCCGCACACCGCTGTCCGCCACCCCTCGCGCGCAACCTCCTTGAACCCGCACCGCGTCACCGACCGGAGGATCACCGTGCCCCACCCCGTAGAGCCCCACCCCGTAGACCAGACACTCCCGCCCGGAAAGCTCGTCACCAGCGGCCTCCAGCACGTCGCCGCCATGTACGCCGGGGTGGTCGCCCCGCCGCTCGTCGTCGGAGCGGGCGTCGGCCTGTCCACCGCCGACATCACCTTCCTGATGAGCGCGAGCCTGTTCACCGCCGGCCTCGCGACCCTGCTGCAGACCCTCGGCATCTGGAAGATCGGCGCCCGCCTGCCCTTCGTCAACGGCGTCTCCTTCGCCGGCGTCGCCCCCATGCTGGCCATCGCCAAGTCCGCCGCCCCCGGCCACGCCCTGCCGGTCATCTACGGCTCGGTGATCGTCGCCGGAGTGCTGGGCTTCGCCCTGGCCCCGTACTTCTGCCGGCTCATACGCTTCTTCCCGCCGGTCGTCACCGGCTCCGTGATCACTTTGATCGGCATATCGCTGCTCCCGGTGGCCATCAACTGGGCCCAGGGCGGCAACGCCCAGGACCCCGGCTACGCCTCGACCTCCAACATCGCGCTGGCCGCCGCCACTTTGGTGATCGTCCTGGTGCTGCGGCGTGTGCTCACCGGCTTCCTCCAGCAGATCGCCATCCTCATCGGGATGCTGCTCGGCACCCTGGTCGCCGTACCGCTCGGCAAGACCGACTTCGGCGCGATCGGCCAGGCCGGGATCATCGGCTTCCCCACGCCGTTCCACTTCGGTGCGCCGGAGTTCTCGGTGGCCGCCATCATCTCGATGTGCGTGGTGATGCTGGTCTGCATGACCGAGTCGACCGCCGACATCCTGGCGCTGGCCAAGATCGTCGACAAGCCCGCCGACGCCGCCGTCCTCACCGCCGGCATCCGCGCCGACGCCCTCGGCTCCGCCGTCAGCCCGCTCTTCAACGGCTTCGCGTGCAGCGCCTTCGCCCAGAACATCGGCCTCGTCGCCATCACCAAGGTCCGCAGCCGCTTCGTCGTCGCGGCCGGCGGCGGCATCCTCGTCCTCCTCGGCCTCTGCCCCGCCCTCGCCTCCGTCATCGCCCTCGTGCCGCAGCCGGTGCTGGGCGGCGCGGGCCTCGTCCTGTTCGGCTCGGTCGCCGCGAGCGGCATCAGGACACTGGCCGACGCCGGGCTGGACGACGGCAACAACCTGCTGATCGTCGCCGCGTCACTGGGCGTCGGCGTCATCCCCGTCGTCTCCGACACCTTCTACTCCCACTTCGACGAGCACCTGCGCATCATCCTGGACTCCGGCATCAGCACCGGCTGCCTGGTCGCGGTCGTCCTCAACCTCGCCTTCAACCACCTGGGCCGGGCGGCGCCCGCCGTCGCCGAAAGCCCCGCTCCGGTCAGCGAGCCGCTGCGCACTCCCTGACGACCTCCGGGATCACTTCCGGCTGATGGCCAGCAGCGCCATGTCGTCGGTGCCCCGGCTGCGGGTGTGCCGGTGGACGCCGGCGACCAGGGCGTCGAGGAGGGCGCCCGGACCGTCGAAGTGGCCGCCTGAGAGGGCCGGGCCCGGGTCGTAGAAGACGCCGGCGGCGTTGCGGGCTTCGGTGACTCCGTCGGTGTGCAGCAGCAGGGTTGAGCCCGGCGGGAAGGGAAAGCAGTCCACCGGGTCCGGGCCCGTGCTGTGGAAGAGCCCGCCGAGGCCCAGGGGGAGCATGGCGCGGGAGGGCTCGGCGAGGCGTACGGAGCCGTCGCCGGCCAGCAGCAGCGGTGCCGGATGGCCGTGGTTGAGCAGCCGGATCTGGTCGGCGCCGGGTGGCGCTTCGGCCAGCAGCGCGGTGGCGAAGCCCTCCATCCGGTCCAGCCCGGCCCGCCGGTCGGCCTCACGGACCAGCGCGCGCTCCAGGCGGGCGGCGAGCCCGGGCAGTCGGGGCTCCTCGTCGGCCGCCTCACGGAAGGTCCCGAGCAGGACGGTCACCGCCTCGACGGCGTCCAGACCCTTGCCGCGTACGTCGCCGATGATGCACCGCAGCCCGAAGGGGGTGTCCTGGACGGCGTACAGATCCCCGCCGATCTGCGCGTTCTCCTGGGCGGCTTCGTACCGTACGGCGATCCGGAACGGGCCGATGCGCTGCGGCGGCTCCGGCAGCACCGCGCGCTGGACGGCGGCCGCGATGCTGCGCGCGGAGCGCACCCGCTGGTCGCGGATGTGCAGCAGGCGGTTGACGACCACCGCCATCACCGAGATGGCCACCGTGGAGGCCAGTTCGGTCATGCCGCCGGAGTCGCCCAGGAAGCCGAAGTGCGCCAGGAGCGCGGCGTCGACGGCGCAGGCGGCGATCCCGGTCAGGACGGTCGCGCGCAGCGACAGCAGCGGTGCCGCGACCATCGGCGCGACCGAGTACAGGGCGGTGGCGCTGAAGTCCGGCGACGTGAACCAGTCCAGCAGCCCGCCGCCGACCAGCAGCACGACGGGCAGCAGTCCGAACCAGCGCACCACATCGCGCCCGCTGCCGTCGTCTACGTCGCCGCCTCTCCCCACCTGCGCGCTCCCGCCAAATCGGCTTGTCCGTTACACCCTCCCCGCCCCTCAGCCGCCCGGCCAGCCGTGTTGCGCCTCCCGGGTGACACACACTGGACCCGATCCGTCCTACGCCGTGATCGCCATGGACGGCACCGTCGCGGCGGGCTACGCGGACGTCCGGAGCCACACCGCCGTGTCGGGCGGCAGCAGGCCGTCGCCGTCCAGGTCGCCGCCGGCGAGCAGGACCTCGTTGTACGCGGGCAGCGGGACCGGCGCGGGGGAGAGGTTGCCGACGTAGGTGAAGCCGGAGCCGCGGGTGAAGGCGAGCACGCCGTCCGGGGCGGGGAGCCAGGTCAGGGGGCCGTCGCCGAGGGTGGAGGCGGTGCGGCGCAGGCGCAGGGCGGTGCGGTAGAGCTCGAGCATGGAGGTGGGGTCGCCGGTCTGGGCGGCGGCGGTGTGCGACTTCCAGGCCTCGGGCTGGGGAAGCCAGGTGCCGTCCGGCCCGAAGCCGAAGGGCGGTTCGTCGCCGGTCCAGGGGAGCGGGACGCGGCAGCCGTCGCGGCCGAGGTCCACGCCCCCGGACTGGACGAACGTGGGGTCCTGGCGCAGCTCCGCCGGGATGTCCTCGACCTCCCACAGGCCGAGCTCGTCGCCCTGGTAGACGTACACACAGCCCGGCAGGGCCATCGTGAGCAGCGCGGCGGCCCGGGCCCGGCGGGTGCCGAGGGTGAGGTCGGTGTCGACGCCGAAGACGCGGTGGCCGTCCTCGGCGTACGAGGTGTCGGCGCGGCCGTAGCGGGTGACATGCCGGGTCACGTCGTGGTTGGACAGCACCCAGGTCGCCGGGGCGCCGACGGGCGCGTGCTCGGCGATCGTACGGTCGATGACCGCGCGCAGCCGCCCCGCGTCCCAAGGGGACTGCAGGAAGGCGAAGTTGAAGGCGGTGTGCAGCTCGTCGGGGCGCAGGTAGGCGGCGAAGCGCCGGGGGTCGGTGACCCAGATCTCGCCGACGAAGGCGCGCTCGCCGTCGTACGTGTCGATGATGCGCCGCCAGGAGCGGTAGACGTCGTGCACCCCGGGCTGGTCCCAGTGCGGCGGCGTCGCCCCGGCGGGCAGGCTCGCCCGGTCGGGCAGCCCGGCGGCCTTGACCAGCAGGTCGGCGACGTCGATCCGGAAGCCGTCGACGCCCCGGTCCAGCCAGAAGCGCAGGATGGACTCGAACTCGGCCCGCACCTGCGGCCGTTCCCAGTTCCAGTCCGGCTGCGCCGGCGCGAACAGGTGCAGATACCACTCCCCGTCCCCCACCCGAGTCCAGGCCGGCCCGCCGAACGTCGACTGCCAGTCGTTCGGCGGCAGCTCACCCCGCTCACCGCGCCCCGCCCGGAAGTGGAACAGCTCCCGCTCCGCCGACCCGGGGCCTGCGGCGACGGCCGCCCTGAACCACGGATGCTGGGCGGAGCAGTGGTTGGGCACCAGGTCGACCAGCACCCGGATCCCGTGGCCATGCGCCTCCGCGATCATCGCCTCCGCCTCGGCCAGGCTCCCGAACAGCGGGTCGATGTCCCGGTAGTCCGCGATGTCATAGCCGCCGTCCGCCATGGGCGAGCGATACCACGGGCTGATCCACAGCGCGTCCACCCCCAGATCCCGCAGATACGGCAGCCGCGACCTGATCCCGGCGATATCGCCGACACCGTCGCCGCTCCCGTCCGCGAAGCTGCGCGGATAGATCTGGTAGATGGCCGCTCCGCGCCACCACGGGGAGTTCATGGACCCGAAGCTAGCCGATGTGAGTTGCGGGTGGGACGCCGTGCACGGTGGACTGGCCGGATGAATGAGTCAGGGCGCGTCGAGGCGTTCAGCGACGGGGTGTTCGCGATCGCGATCACGCTGTTGATCCTGGAGATCAAGGTGCCGAAGGGTGCGGGGGACCGGCTGTGGTCGGCGCTGGGGGAGCAGTGGCCCTCGTATGCCGCTTATGCGGTGACGTTCCTGGTCATCGGCATCATGTGGGTCAACCACCACACCGTGTTCGGCTACATCGCGCATGTGGACCGGCGGCTGCTCTTCCTCAACCTGGTGCTGCTGATGGGTGTGGCGGCGCTGCCGTGGCCGGCGGCGCTCATGGCCGAGTACCTGACGGAGCCGAATGCCTCGCATGTCGCCGCGGCGGTCTACAGCGGCTTCATGGTCTTCCATGCGCTGGTGTTCCAGCTGCTGTGGTGGCATCTGACGAAGAGCGGGCACCTCTTCGACGACCGGGTGGACGCCGCCGCGGCGCGGGCGACCCGGGGGCGGTTCGCGCTGGGGTCGGTCGTGTACCCGGTGACTGTCGGGCTGGCGTTCGTGTCGGCGCCGTTGACGCTGGCGGTGCATGGGGTGTTGGCCGTGTACTACGCGTTCAATCAGGTGCCGGTGCCCGAGCGGGCCACGTCGTCGTGAGGGGAATGCCCACCCTGCCACCCGCTGGGCGACGGACCGTTGCCGACGCCCAGCGGGTGAGGACGGTCGGGGTCAGCCGACCAGCTGCTCGTATGCGGGCAGCGTCAGGAAGTCGACGTACGTCTCGTCGAGGGCGGTCCTGAGCAGCAGGTCGTGGGCCTGCTGCCACTTCCCGGCGGCGAAGGCGTCGTCGCCCACCTCGGCGCGGATGGCGGCGAGTTCGTCGGCGGCGAGGCGGCGGACCAGATCGGCCGTCGCCTTGTCGCCGTTGTCGGCGAAGACGACGCCGGCGTTGATCCACTGCCAGATCTGGGAGCGGGAGATCTCGGCGGTGGCGGCGTCCTCCATGAGGTTGAAGATGGCGACGGCGCCCATGCCGCGCAGCCAGGCCTCGATGTAGCGGATGCCGACCTGGACGGCGTTGCGCAGGCCCTCGTACGTGGGCCTGGCCTCGAGGGAGTCGATGGCGAGCAGCTCGTGGGCCTCGACGTGGACGTCCTCGCGGAGGCGGTCCTTCTGGTTGGGCCGGTCGCCGAGGACGGCGTCGAAGGAGGCGCGGGCGATGGGGACGAGGTCGGGGTGGGCGACCCAGGAGCCGTCGAAGCCGTCGGCGGCCTCGCGGTCCTTGTCGGCCTTGACCTTCTCGAAGGCGACCGCGTTGACGTCGGCGTCGCGCCGGGAGGGGATGAAGGCGGCCATGCCGCCGATGGCGTGGGCGCCGCGCTTGTGGCACGTACGGACCAGCAGCTCGGTGTAGGCGCGCATGAAGGGGGCGGTCATGGTCACCGCGTTGCGGTCCGGGAGGACGAACTTCTCCCCGGCGTCACGGAAGTTCTTGACGATGGAGAAGAGGTAGTCCCAGCGGCCGGCGTTCAACCCGCTGGCGTGGTCGCGGAGTTCGTAGAGGATCTCCTCCATCTCGAAGGCGGCGGTGATCGTCTCGATGAGGACGGTGGCGCGGACGGTGCCCTGCGGCACGCCGACGTAGTCCTGGGCGAAGACGAACACGTCGTTCCACAGCCGCGCTTCGAGGTGCGACTCGGTCTTCGGGAGGTAGAAGTACGGGCCCTTGCCCTTGGCGAGCAGCCGCTTCGCGTTGTGGAAGAAGTACAGGCCGAAGTCGACCAGGCCGCCGGGGACGGGCTCGCCGTCGACGGTGAGGTGGCGCTCGTCGAGGTGCCAGCCGCGGGGGCGGGCGACGACGGTGGCGAGCTCGGCGTCGGGGCGGAGGGCATAGGTCTTGCCCTCGGGGGAGGTGAAGTCGATGCGGCGCTCGTAGGCGTCGATGAGGTTGACCTGGCCGCCGATGACGTTCTGCCAGGTGGGGGCTGAGGCGTCCTCGAAGTCGGCGAGCCAGATCCTGGCGCCGGAGTTGAGGGCGTTGATGGTCATCTTGCGGTCGGTGGGGCCGGTGATCTCGACCCGGCGGTCGTTGAGCGCGGCCGGGGATTCGGCGACCTGCCAGTCTCCCGCGCGGACATGTGCGGTGTCCGCGAGGAAGTCCAGGGTGCCGGTGCGGGCGATCTCGTCGCGGCGCTCCTTGCGGCGGGCGAGCAACTCGGCCCGGCGTGGTGCGAAGCGGCGGTGGAGCTCGGCGACGAAGGCCAGCGCCTCGTCGGTCAGCACCTCCTCCGCGCGTTCGACAGGGGGTGCGGTGTCCGCGACGACGGCTGACATGAGGCTGACTCTCCTTGCCTGGAGACCTGGCACTGAGTGCCGAGGTCCGGGGTGTTTCTGCTGCGTGGAGCATAATTTCTGCATTGCGGAAGTTCAATATTTTGTGGCACGGGGTGCACGGGTCTCGCCGGTGGTCCGTAGAAGCCGCAGGTCGTCCGGGGTGTCGATATCGGCCGGATCGGCGACGTCTCCGCACTCGACGAGCCTGATCTCCGGCTCGTGCTGCTTCAGATAAACGCGTGCCCCCTGGTCGCCCACCGCATGCGCCGCCACGCCCCGCCAGTGCTCCGCGCCGAGGAGTACCGGATGCCCCCGCCTCCCGTCGTACGCGGCTGCCGCCAGGCTCGCCGGCGACCGAAAGGCGGCCGCCACCCGCGCCACCGCCGCCGCGCCGATCCCCGGCTGGTCGACCAGGGCCACGACGACCGCCCGGGCGCCACTGCCGCTGCCGGCCAGGGACTCCAGGCCGGCCCGCAGCGAGGACCCCATCCCCTCGGCCCAGTCCGGGTTGACGGTCACCGTGCAGCCGCTGAGGTCCGCCCGTGCGCGTACGTCCTCGGCCGCCGCGCCCAGCACGATGTGCACGGGCCCGCAGCCGCCCTCGCGCAGAACGCGCGCCGCGTGCTCGACCAGCGGCCGGCCGTCGTACTCCAGCAGCGCCTTGGGCCGCCTGCCGAGGCGCCGGCCGCCGCCGGCCGCCAGCAGAAGCCCGGCGATATGTTCGGTCATGCTCCCTGCATACCAGGGAATGCTGCGGATATGACCGTTCTCCTCGCCGTGCGCCACGGTGAGAGCGCCGCCAACGCCGACCCGGCTGTTCTCGAGTCCGTCCTCGACGGGCGCCGCGACGACGCCGGCATCCCCCTCACCCCGCGCGGCCGCGAGCAGTGCGTGCGGCTCGGGCGTGAGCTGCTGGGCCTGGATCCCGTCGAGCGGGTGCTCTGCTCGCCGTACCGGCGGTGCCGCGAGACGGTCCGTATCGCCGCCACGGAGTTCGCGCGGGCGGGCCGGGCGCTGCCGGCTGTCGAGTACGAGGAGGGGCTGCGGGACCGTGATGTGGTGAGCGGTGAACGGCCGGCCGAGGTGGCACTGCGGGTGGGGCGGGTGCTGGGCGGGCTCGACGAGCGGCGTGTGGTGCTCTTCGTCGTCCATGACGCGGTCGTGCTGACACTGTGTCGTCTGGTCGAAGGGGTGCCGCCGGACGAGCCGGTGGGGAATGCGTCGATTACCCGCCTGACCGTCGCCAACCCGACCTTTGGCCAAGGAAGTTGAAACGGATTTCGCTCTCTGTATAGCGAGCCGTGCTGTGTGTCGCGTTTACTGTCCTCCCCGCGTTCCGCGAGGGAGTCAGACGGTTGTGCGAATTGCAGGGGGCATAGCTGTGGGGAATATTCTGTGGTGAAGGACCGGGGCGGCGTGAGTGCTGCGCTTTACGACGGGGGGAGCGTGGACCCGAGAGTCGAGGCGCTGCGCGCCTCCGTGGCCCGGCTCAACCGTGAACTCGCCGGGTACCGGGCGGAGTTACCGGACCGGGGCATCGCCGAACAGGAACTCGTCGTACTGGCGGCGGAAGCGGCCGCCGGCGCCCCGGAGAACGAGCGGCTGCGGCGCTCGCTCCTGGTCATCGCCGGCGCGCTCGGCTCCGTGAGCGCGCTGGGGAGCGCGCTCACCGAGGTCCGTCGCGCGATCGAACTCTTCGGGGGGCCGCCGCTGAGTGAGGACTAGGCCCTGTCGTCGAAATGGCGCCGGCCGCCCGGAGGGCGGGTCCCGCGGCGTCTGGCGCGGTGCATCGCAAGGCGGAGATTCGCCCTCGTGGGCTACTCGGGCGATTCGACAACGCAGCGAGGCGCCGTGCCAGGTGTCGCGGGACAGGCGGGATTTTGACGACAGGGCCTAGGGCCGTCCGGGTCCAGGGCGTCCTCCCCGGAGTCGGGGACGCGGGGGAGGACGCCGTCGGGGCGTTGCCGGGATGCGGGCAGGGCGGCGTTCCCCCAGCCGTCAGGCAGCGCCGTTGCTGGCCAGGGCCACCGAGAGCTGCCTCGCCACGTTCTGGAGGATGGGCACGATCTTGTCGGTCGCGGCCTCGGTGACCCGGCCGGCCGGTCCGGAGATGGAGATCGCGGCGGCTGTCGGCGAGTCCGGCACGGTCACCGCGAGGCAGCGGACCCCTATCTCCTGCTCGTTGTCGTCGAGGGCGTAGCCCAAGCTGCGGATCCGCTCCAGCTCCGCCAGGAAGGTGTCGGGCTCGGTGATCGTCTTCTCGGTCGCGGCGGGCATCCCGGTGCGGGCGAGCAGCGCCCGTACCTCCTGCGGCGGGACGTGCGCGAGCAGCGCCTTGCCGACGCCGGTCGAGTGCGGCAGCACGCGCCGCCCGACCTCGGTGAACATCCGCATGGAGTGCCGCGAGGGCACCTGGGCGACGTAGACCACCTCGTCGCCGTCGAGCAGTGCCATGTTCGCCGTCTCGCCGGTCGCCTCGACCAGTTCCGCGAGGTAGGGCCGGGCCCAGGTGCCGAGCAGCCGGGCGGCACTCTCGCCGAGCCGGATGAGGCGCGGGCCGAGGGCGTAGCGGCGGTTGGCCTGCTGGCGTACGTAACCGCAGTCGACCAGGGTCCGCATCAGGCGGTGGATGGTGGGCAGGGGCAGGCCACTGCTGGTGGACAGCTCGCTCAGGCCGACCTCGCCGCCGGCGTCGGCCATCCGCTCCAGCAGGTCGAAGGCGCGTTCAAGGGACTGCACGCCCCCGGCGCGGTCTGACGACACATGCGTTCCTTTCCAGGCGGATGGTGGTAGGCGGGCAGCCTACCGGCCGCAACGCGCTCCGCGATCTCCGTTGAGTGCCCTGCTGTGGGAGGTACCTACGGCAGGTGTTGCGAAAATCGTATTTCGCCTGGTGGAATCAGCCAAGTGGCCTTGACGGGGCATCGTGCCCTACGGCAAATTCAACAGAACGTTGAAAAGAAGGAGGCCGCGCATGCCCGACGCAGTCGACACCGTCCTGCGCTCGACCCGGGTCGTCACGCCGGAGGGGACGCGCCCGGCGGCGGTCGCGGTCACCGGGGGCAGGATCAGCGCCGTATGGCCGTACGAGACCGAGGTCCCGGCCGGTGCGCGGCTCGTGGAGCTGGGTCACGACGCGCTGCTGCCCGGCCTGGTCGACACCCACGTCCACATCAACGACCCGGGTCGCACCGAGTGGGAGGGCTTCGAGACCGCCACCCGCGCGGCGGCGGCCGGCGGCGTCACGACGCTGATCGACATGCCGCTCAACAGCATTCCGCCGACCACCACCACCGAGCACCTGGACATCAAGCGGGACACCGCACGCGGCAAGGTCCACATCGACGTCGGCTTCTGGGGCGGGGCGGTGCCCGGCAACGTCAAGGACCTGAAGCCGCTGCACGACGCCGGGGTCTTCGGCTTCAAGTGCTTCCTGCTGCACTCCGGCGTCGACGAGTTCCCGCAGCTCAGCCCACCCGAGCTGGAGGAGGCGATGACGGAGATCGCCCGCTTCGACGGCCTGCTCATCGTGCACGCCGAGGACCCGCACCTCATCGACGGCGCCCCCCAGCCCGAGGGCCGCAGGTACGCCGACTTCCTCGCCTCCCGCCCCCGGGACGCCGAGAACACCGCCATCGACGGGCTGATCGCGCTCGCCAAGCGACTGGACTGCCGGGTGCACGTACTGCACCTGTCCTCCGCCGAGGCGCTGCCGCTGATCGCCGCCGCCAAGCGCGAGGGCGTACGGCTCACGGTGGAGAGCTGCCCGCACTACCTGACGCTCACGGCGGAGGAGGTCCCGGACGGCGCGACGGAGTTCAAGTGCTGCCCGCCGATCCGCGAGGCCGTCAACCAGGACGCGCTGTGGCAGGGGCTGATCGACGGCACGATCGACTGCGTGGTCTCCGACCACTCGCCGTCCACCGCCGACCTCAAGCACTTCGACACCGGTGACTTCGGCCAGGCCTGGGGCGGCATCTCCTCCCTCCAGCTCGGCCTGCCGGCCATCTGGACCGAGGCCCGCCGCCGAGGCCGCACCCTGGACGACGTGGTGCGCTGGATGGCCCAGGCCCCGGCCGCCCTCGCCGGGCTCACCGGCACCAAGGGCGCCATCGCGCCCGGGTACGACGCCGACTTCGCCGTCCTCGCCCCCGACGAGACCTTCACCGTGGACCCCGCCGAGCTGCACCACCGCAACCGGGTCACCGCCTACGCGGGCCGCACCCTGCAGGGCGTCGTACGCGCCACCTGGCTGCGCGGGCAGCAGATCGCCGACCACGGCACCCCGACCTACCCCTCCGGCCAGTTGATCGAAAGGGAGACCAGGTGACCCAGATCGCCCGCTTCACCGGCGACGCCCAGCCCTACCCCGGAGGGGACCCGTACGCGGACTACCGCAGCGCGGAGCTTCCCTTCACCGACCTCGTGGACCTGGCCGACCGGCGCCTCGGCGCCGGGGTCATCGCGGCCAACGACGAGTTCTTCGCCGAGCGCGAGAACCTGCTCGTCCATGAGCGGGCCGAGTTCCGGCCGGAGTACTTCGGCCACAAGGGCCAGATCATGGACGGCTGGGAGACCCGCCGCCGCCGGGGCGCCGACACCGACACCCCGCACCCGGTCGACGCCGAGCACGACTGGGCCCTGATCCGGCTCGCCGCGCCCGGCGTCATCCGGGGCATCGTCGTCGACACCGCCCACTTCCGGGGCAACTACCCGCAGCAGGTCGCCGTCGAGGCCACGTCCGCTCCGCTGTCCGCCTCCCCGGAGGAAGTGGCCGGCGCCGACTGGACCGAGATCGTGCCGCGTACGGCCATCGGCGGCCACGCCTCCAACGGCTTCGAGGTCAGCACCGCCCGCCGCTTCACCCACCTGCGCCTCAAGCAGTTCCCGGACGGCGGCATCGCCCGGCTGCGCGTGCACGGCGAGGTCGTGCCCGACCCGGCCTGGCTGGCCGCGCTCGGCACCTTCGACCTCGTCGCGCTGGAGAGCGGCGGCGCGGCGGAGGACGTGTCCGACCGCTTCTTCTCCTCGCCGGTCAACCCGATCCTGCCGGGCAAGTCCCGCCGGATGGGCGACGGCTGGGAGACCCGCCGCCGCCGCGACAAGGGCAACGACTGGGTCCGCTACCGCCTCGCCGAGCAGGGCGTGATCCGCGCCGTCGAGATCGACACCGGCTACTACAAGGGCAACGCGGCGGGCTGGGCCGCCCTCTCCGGCCGCGACGGCGAGACGGGGGAGTGGTTCGAGATCCTGCCGCGCACGCGGTTGCAGCCCGACACCGTCCACCGCTTCGTCGTCGACGCCCCCGCCGCCACCCACATCCGCGTCGACACCTTCCCCGACGGCGGCATCGCCCGCCTCCGCCTGTACGGCTCCCTCACCCCCGACGGCGCGGCCCGCCTCGCCGCCCGCTGGGAGGAACTGGCCTAGGCCGAAGATCCGCACGGCCCGCGGTGGTTCCTCACGCGGGCCGTGCGGCCGCTGCCGGAGCCGTACGGGCACGGGCTGGTCACACCCCGGGGCCGGGCGGAACCGAATCCTCCCCGTCGGTCGTTGGAGCGGCATGACCCTGAAGCAACAAATCGTCGGCAATGCCATGCAGATGGCCGTGTGCACCCTGGAGCCCGGCCAGACCGTCTACTGCGAGGCCGGAAAGTTCCTGTTCAAGACGTCGAACGTGACGATGGACACCCGGCTGGGCAGCGGCGGGTCCGGCGGGCAGCCGGGCCAGGGCGGCGGAGGCGCCGGCGGGGGCATGGGCGGCATGCTGCGTCAGGCGATGGGCACCGCGATGCAGGTCGGCCAGCGGGTGCTGGCCGGCGAGAGCATCGCCTTCCAGTACTTCACCTCCACCGGCGGCGAGGGCACCGTCGGTTTCGCGGGCGTGCTGCCCGGCGAGATGCGGGCGCTGGAGCTGGACGGGGCGCGGGCCTGGTTCGCGGAGAAGGACGCCTTCGTCGCCGCCGAGTCGACCGTGGACTTCGGCATCGCCTTCCAGGGCGGCCGGCAGGGCATGAGCGGCGGCGAGGGGTTCATCCTTGAGAAGTTCACCGGTCGCGGCACCGTCATCATCGCCGGCGCGGGCAACTTCATCGACCTCAACCCCGCCGACTTCGGCGGCCGCATCGAGGTCGACACCGGCTGCATCGTCGCCTTCGAGGAGGGCATCCAGTACGGAGTCCAGCGCATCGGCGGCCTCAACCGCCAGGGCCTCATGAACGCCGTCTTCGGCGGCGAGGGCCTGTCACTGGCCACCCTGGAGGGCAACGGCCGCGTCATCCTCCAGTCCATGACGATCGAGGGACTCGCCAACGCCCTCAAGAAGGCCCAGGGCGGCGACAAGCAGGGCCCCACCGGCGGGCTGTTCTCCACCCACGCCGGCTGACCGGACCGTATGGCTCTGCCCCTGACCACTCCTACACTCGGCACCATGAAAGGACTGCTGCTGCGGCTCTCGGCGCTCGACGCCGACGCGGCCGCCGCGCTGCGGGTGATCGCCCACTTCGAGGCGCTGCTGACCGGCCGCCTGGACGCGGAGTCGCTCGTACGGTCCACGGCCGGCCTCGCCGAATGCCCCGCCGGGCTCGAGCTGGACGGCCGGGTCGTGAGGTTCGGCCCGACCGGCGCCGCGCCGCCCGCGGGGGACCGGCCGGACGGCGTGGAGTTCGCGCCGGGCGGCCGGGTCTGGCTGGAGCGGGAGGGCGAGCCCGGGCCCTTCGACGACCTCGTACTGGAGTGGATGGCCATCGCCGCCGGCGTGCTGGCCGGCCGTGGCCAGGACATACGGGCGCCGCATGTGGCCGACCCGGCGCTGCTGGAACTGGTCCTGTCGGAACGCGAGGCGGTCGAGGACCGCGCCCGGGCCCTCCGGCTGCTGGGCCTCGACCCCGGCCGGCCCCTGCGGGTCCTGGCCGTCGCCGGCATGGCGGCCGTCGCCACGCTCGGCCGCCGCGAGCTGTCGCCCGGTGTGCGGGTGGCCAGCGTCGGGCCCCTGGTCGTGGCCCTGGTGCCGGGTGCGGAGTCGCCGGCCGGCGAGCTGCGGGCCGTGATCGGCCGGCACGGCGCACAGCTCGCCGAGGGCGTACGGATCGGGGTCGGCGGCAGCGTCGAACCACTTCACGCGGGGGCCTCGTGGGCGCAGGCCCGGCTCGCCCTGCGGTTCGCCGCCGCCGGGGTGCCCGAGGAGGCCGTCATCGACCACGACGACCTCGGGCCGGTGGCACTGCTGGCCGAGATCCCCGTCGAACGGCTCCGCGCCCAGCCCGACGTCCGCGCCCTCCGGGCCCTGGCCGACGGCAAGGCCGGTGACTCCGCCCTCGCCGCCCTCGCCGCCTTCTGCCGCACCGGTACGCTCCGGCAGGCCGCCGCCGAGCTCCACCTCCACCACAGCACCGTCGCCGTCCGTCTCGCCCAGGTCGAATCCGCCCTCGGCTGGCACCTCACCGACCCCCGCGACCGCTTCCGCGCCCAACTCGCCCTCCACGCCCTGCGGCTGGCCGCGTAGCGGCTGGGGCCGCCTGCACCGGGTGCGCGGCCCGGTCGCGGGTGGGTCGGGGGCGCGCAGCTTCGGCATCGCCTTGCGCGGCTGGCGCGAGTGCGTCTCGCCGCTGGAAACGGGGCTGGCCGCCGGGCTCGACACCGGGATGTTCCGGTCGGTCGGCGGGCGCAGGCCGGAGTCGATCGCGGCGTGGCCTGTACGTTCACAACTGGGCGACCGCGCCGAGGAGGAGGCGCTCGTCGCCGACCTGCGTGTCACCGCCGCCGCCTACCCCGCCGCGGGCGCCTGGCCGCGCTGATCGACCACATGATCCGTGCCAACCCGCGCTTCGCCCGCCTGTGGTCCAACGGCTCCGCCGGAGCCCTGAGCGGTGACCGCAAGACCGTCGCGCACCCCGTGGTCGCCGGCCTCGACTTCCGCATCGTCACGTACACCGCCGAGCCGGACACCGCCGCCGAGTCGAACTTGGACGCGCTGCGTAGGAGCGTACGAGCGACCGCCCGGCCCGCCGACCGGTAACCGCACCCACCCTCACCCCACCCTCACCCCACCCTCAGGCCGACACCGCCGCCGTCGTGCTGCCCGCTGAAGTGCCCGCGTTCGCCCAGGCGCAAAGAAAGTTCACGGTCGTTATGAGAGTTCACTTGCGTGAAGAAGTGCGGGCTCCCTATAGTCATGAGAGTCAGCTCTCAGGAACTCGATGACAAGGACCCACCATGGCCGCTCGCACTCCCGACTCCACCCCCGCCCCCGTCTCCCGGACGGTCGGCTTGACCGGCGGCCTGTCCGTCACCATCGACGAGTACGGCGAGAACTCCGAGGGCACCGGCGTGCTGATGCTGCACGGCGGCGCCGGCCCCCGCACGATGGCCGGGATCTCGGCCGCGCTCTCCGAGCACGTGTACGTCGTCACGCCGACCCACCCCGGCTTCGACGGCACGCACCGCCCGGAGCGGTTCGACTCCGTCGCCGACCTGGCTGTCGCGTACCTCGATCTGCTCGACACCCTGGACCTGAAGGGCGTCATGGTGATCGGCAACTCCGTGGGCGGCTGGATCGCCGCCGAGATGGCCCTGCGCGACAACCACGGTCGGATCGGCGCGCTGGTCCTGGTCAACGCGGTCGGCATCCACGCCCACATGAAGGAGAACCGGATCGTCGACCCGCGCACCATGCCCCCGGCCGACGTGAGCCAACTGTCCTTCGCCAATCCGGCGTTCCGCCCCGACTTCGCCTCGTTCAGCGACGAACAGCGGGCCGCCGCGGCCGCCAACCAGCGGACGCTGGCGGTGTACGGGGGCAAGGGGTTCACGTACGACCCGAAGCTGCGCGGCCGCCTGCACCGGGTCACCGTGCCGGTGCTGGTCGTGTGGGGCGAGCAGGACGGCATCGCGCCCCTGAAGTACGGCCGCGGCTACGCCGACTCGTTCCCCGACGGCCACTTCGCCCCGATCCCCGACGCCGGGCACTTCCCGCACATCGAGCAGATGGGACGCACGCTCGGGGCCATCGGCGACTTCGTCGACACCGTCGTCAGGCCCGACGCGACAGCCTGACCCCGCCACGTACACCCACCCCACCCCCCGCCCGCCGCGTGTTCCAGGCCGGCCTGGCCCTGTTCACCGCCGGATCGCTCGCCTGCTCGCTGGCCCCCGGCCTGCCCTGGCT
>NZ_JBHYXC010000014.1:71758-176927 GCF_042751495.1 Streptomyces sp. NPDC059373
CGATGGGGCCCATGGGCTACTTCGTCGACACCGACTACAGGCCCGACGCGACACCCTGACCCCCCCACGTACACCCCCCCCCCCCCCCGCCCGCCGCGGGCCGGCGCCAACGCCCGGCGCGCGGCGGACCCCGACCCGGCTCTCGTAGGCCGTGTCGCCTCGGTTTCCCAGCGGCAACCCCCGGGAGAAGACATGCCGGTCCCCGCCCACCACCGCGTGCTCGTCCTGGCCGTGTGCTGTACGAGCCTGCTGATCGCCGGTCTGGACGTGACCGCGGTGAACGTCGCCCTGCCCGCCGTCCAGCGGGAGTTGAGCACGTCCGTCAGCGGCCTTCAGTGGATCGTCGACGGCTACACGCTCACGGTCGCCGGATTCCTGATGCTCGCCGGATCCACCGCCGACCGCCTCGGGCGCCGCCGCGTGTTCCAGGCCGGCCTGGCCCTGTTCACCGCCGGATCGCTCGCCTGCTCGCTGGCCCCCGGCCTGCCCTGGCTGATCGCCTTCCGCGCCGTTCAGGGCCTGGGCGCCAGTATGCTCAACCCGGTCGCCCTGTCCATCCTGACCGCGACCTTCGCCGATCCCCGCGAACGCGCCCGGGCGATCGGGGTGTGGACCGGCACGATCGGGATCTCCCTCGCGCTCGGCCCGGTGGTCGGCGGTCTGCTGGTCACCTCGGCCGGCTGGCGTTCGGTGTTCTGGATCAACGTGCCGGTCGGGGTGGCCGCGATCGCACTGACCGCCCTGTACGTCCCCGAGTCCCGAGCCGCTTCCGCGCGGCGCCCCGACGCGATCGGCCAGGCGCTGGTCGTCACGGTGCTGACGGCGGTCACGTCCGCGATCGTAGAAGGCTCACACCGCGGATACGGCAGCACGCCGATCGTCGGCCTGCTCGCGCTGGCCGCCGCGGCGGCCACGGCACTCGTCGCCTACGAACGGCGTCGCGAACTGCCCCTGATAGACCCACAGTTCTTCCGCTCGATCCCGTTCACCGGAGCCGCCGTCACCGCCGTCGCGGCGTTCGTCGCCCTGTCCGGGTTCCTGTTCCTCAACACCCTGTACCTCCAGGACGTACGCGGCTACAGCGCGCTGCGCGCGGGCCTGCTCACCGCCCCGATGGCCGTGGCCACCGCCATCGCCTCGCCCGTCTCCGGCCGCCTCACCGCCACCCGCGGCCCACGCCCGCCGCTGGTCGCCGCGGGCGTGCTCATCGCGGTCGCCGCCCTGATGCTGACCCGGGTCACCGCGGCGACGCCTCCCTTGGCCATGCTGCCCGCCTACGTGCTGTTCGGAACCGGATTCGGCCTCGTCAACACCCCGATCACCACCACGGCGGTCTCCGGCATGCCGCGCGCCCAGGCCGGGGTCTCCGCCGCGATCGCCTCGACCGGCAGACAGATCGGCAACTGCCTCGGCGTGGCCGTGCTGGGCTCGCTCGTCACCGCGCACGGCGGAGCGGGCGGTGCGTTCACCCCGGCGGCCGGTCACCCCGGTTGGTGGATCCTGGTCGGCTGCGGCGCCGCCATCGCGCTCCTCGGCGTCCTGACCACCACGGACCGGGCCACCGCCAGCGCCACCCGGACCGCGGCCCGCTTCCAGGCCGCGCCGGCACCCGCGACCGCCTCGGCAACCACCGCCGCGCCGACGAGCGGCTGAGGGCCGGTCGTACGGTCGGCCCCACTTCCGTCGCCGGCGCGAGGCACCTTCCGTCGGTGCTTCTCTGCCCCAAGGCCCTATCGCAGGGCTCGGCGCAGGACGGCCAGGGCCTCGGCGGTTTCGCGTTGGGAGATCTCGGCGTGGGGGATCATGTTGGAGCCGTGGAAGGTGCCGGGGAAGAGGTGGAGTTCGACGGTGACGCCGGCGGAGAGCAGGGCGCGGGCGTAGTCGATGCCTTCGTCGCGGAGGGGGTCGAACTCCATGACGGAGATGTACGCGGGGGGCAGGCCGGCGAGGTCGGCGCCGGTGGCGCGGGCGGGGGCGGCGTACAGAGGGACGGCGGGGGTGCCGGGGATGCCGGCGCCGAGGTAGGCGTCCCAGCTGATCACGGCGTTGGGGCGGTTCCAGAGCGGGGTGTCGGTGAAGGTCCGCATGCTCGGGGTGTCCAGGCGGTCGTCGAGCTCGGGGACGCCGAGGAACTGGAAGCGGATCGCGGGGCCGCCCCGGTCGCGGGCGAGGAGGGCGAGGCCGGCCGCGAGGCCGCCGCCGGCGCTGCCGCCGAAGAGGGCGATGCGGTCGGGGTCGATTCCCAGGTCGGTCGCGTTCTTGGCGGCCCAGGACAGACCGGCGTAGCAGTCCTCGAGACCGGCGGGGTAGGGGTGCTCGGGGGCCAGCCGGTAGTCGACGGAGAAGACCGCCGCCCCCAGCTCCCGGCAGATCACCAGATTGTGGCCGTGGTCGATCTCGGGGGCGCCCAGCATGAAGCCGCCGCCGTGGATGTCGTAGACCAGCGGGAGCGGTCCCGTGACACCCTGCGGACGGTAGGTGCGCAGGACCACGTCGGGTGCGCCGTCGGACCCGGGGACCCGGACCTCGTCCACGTCGACGCCGGTGGTGTCTATGTCGGCGTTGAGGAAGGCGACGATCCCTTCCATCTCGGCCCTGGCTCCGGCGAGGTCGGAGACATCGGCGCGGGGCATCATGGCCAGGGCCGGGATCAGCTCGGGATCGAGCGGGTAGGTCGTCATGGCGTCCCTCCGAGTCGGACGCTCCGTCGCGTCCTCGCCGTAACGGTGCCACGGCGCATCCGCGCAGGTCACCCGACGGGCGTCGGGAAATGCGCCGTCCCCGCCCGACAGCCGCGCGGGCGCCGGGCGGGGACGGCCGCGGTCACTTCAGGTCGGCATGGACCGCTCGGGCGACGCGCTCGATGGTGGCGATGCCGTAGTCCATGGACTTGTCGTCGTGGGAGAGGACGACGATGCCGTAGTCGTGCCCGTTGCCGGTGAAGGCGCCGATGCTGTGCACCCGCCATTTATGGGTGGCCCGGGAGAGCCAGCCGTTCTTCACGTGGACCGTGGCGCTGCTGGGGGCGCCGGCCGGGACGCCCCAGCGCTGGCTGGAGACGACCTTGTTCATCAGGCCCAGCTCGTAGGTGCGTGAGCCCTTGGTCAGTACGGAGTTCGAGGACGTCAGCAGCTTCAGGAGCTTCAGCTCGTCGGCGGCGGTGATCTGGGTGAGGCCCCAGTAGCCGTTCGAACCGGGCGTGGTGTGGGTCATCTTCGCCAGGTCGAGGAAGTGCTGGACGCCCTTGACCTTGACCTGCTTCCAGAGGGTGGTGGTGGCGTCGTTGTCCGACTTGGTGATCATGGCCGTGGCCAGCTTCTTCTCGCGCGTGGTCAGCACGCGGCCCGCCTCCTGGGCCTGGCGGAGCAGCGCGCCGAGCAGCGTCGCCTTCACCACGCTCGCGGAGTCGTACGTCGAGCCCGCGCGGTAGGTGCAGGTGGTGCCGGTGGTCCGGTCGTAGAGCGCGACCGAGACGGTGCTGCTGCGGCCCTTGAGCGCCGCGGTGATGTCGGTCTTGAGCTCCTTGGCCAGCCCGGACTTCGTCGAGGTGCACGCCACCGTGGGGGTGGCCGCGTCCGCGGGGACCGCCGCCGCGACGACGGCGAGCAGCGAGCCGACGGCCGTGGCCGCCAGCACAGAGGGTATTCGCATCAAGGAGCCGTCCCGTTCAGTCATGTCTTGGCCAATGCCTATGAACGGGACACTTCAGCAGAGAAATTGGTTGTCCGGCTAGCCCGGACGGTCCCGGTCTTCGTCACATCTGACGTTCCGTCAAGAGAAAGGTCGTACGAGGACTCTTGACGCCCCCAAAGTGTTACCGCTAACACTATGTCTTACGTCACCGACACGTTAACGCCTGATGTCGGAAGGACGGGTCTCCCGAAGAAGGCCCACCCTTGGACGTATGCCCTGCTGCGCCACCCTGCCGTAACCGCCTGCCGTCGAAGTCCCACGGAGTCGAAAATTGTGAGCGCTAACATTTCTGCGCGGCGAGCCGCGGACGCCGGGGCCCCACCGGCCTCACCCTCGGCCACCGCCGCCCGTCCCCGGATACCCCGCAGGTTCCGGCAGGCGGTCGAGGCGTACGTGCTGCTGGCGCCCAGCCTGATCGGCTTCGTACTGTTCCTGGTCGCGCCGATCATCGGTGTGGTGGTGATCAGCTTCTTCGACTGGAACCTGATGGGCTCCCCGCGCTTCGTCGGACTGGCCAACTACCGCGAGATGATGGGCGACAGCGAAGTCTGGCGCTCGGTGCGCAACACGCTCTACTACGTCCTGCTGAACATTCCCGCCCAAACCGTCCTCGCCCTGCTGCTTGCCCTCGCCATGAACCGCAAGCTCCGCGGCGGCAAGGTCATCCGGGTGCTCTTCGTCCTGCCCTGGATGGCGATGCCGGTGGCCCTGGGCATCATCTGGAGCTGGGCCTTCGACCCCGAGCACGGCGCGATCAACCAGTTCCTGTCGCTGCTGGGCATCAGTGGCCCGGAGTGGCTGTCGTCCACCACCTGGGCGATGCCGGTGCTCGCCTCGGTCAACGTCTGGCAGTACACCGGCTACACCATGCTCTTCCTGCTGGCCGGTCTCCAGGCGATCCCGGAGTCCCTCTACGAGGCCGCGGACATGGACGGGGTGACGACCCTCCAGCGGTTCTTCAAGATCACGTTGCCGCTGCTGCGCCCCTCGATGTTCTTCGTCCTCGTCACCAACGTCATCGGGTCGTTCCAGATGTTCGACACCGTCTACGTCATGACCCAGGGCGGCCCCGGTGGCTCCACGGACACCATGAACTACCACATCTACCAGCAGGCCTTCCAGCTCTTCCGCAGCGGCTACGCCTCCGCGCTCGCGATGCTGCTCTTCGCGCTGATCCTGCTGGTCACGGCCGCCCAGTTCCTGTACTTCCGCAAGCGCACCGTCTACGACTTCAGCTGAGGGCGCCCCCGTCATGAGTACCGACCGCACCCATCGCACCATCGGCACCGCCCTCGGCCGCACCACGCTCTACGCGGTCCTGCTCGCCGGGGCTCTGCTGTCCATCGCGCCCTACCTGATGATCCTCAACGCCTCGTTCAAGCGGCCCCAGGATCTGCTGACCACCGACGCCTGGGCTCCGGCCCACCCGGCCACCTTCGGCAACTTCACCGCCGTCTGGAACCAGTACGGCATGTCGTCCTTCCTGCTGCACACCCTGCTGGTCGCGGTCACCGTCACCGCCGGCCAGGTGGTCTTCAGCGCCATGGGAGCGTACGCCTTCGCCCGGCTGGAGTTCCCGGGCCGGGACCTGCTGTTCTGGGGCTACATCGCCACCATGATGGTGCCGCAGATGATCACCCTGGTACCGCTCTTCCTGATGATGCGGGACATGGGCCTGGTCGACACCTACGCGGGGCTGATCCTGCCCACCGTCTTCGGCACCCCCTACGGGATCTTCCTGGTGCGGCAGCACTTCCGGACCATCCCGAACGACCTGGAGGCCGCTGCCCGGATCGACGGGGCCGGCACCTTGTCGATCCTCGTACGGATCATGTTGCCGCTGAGCAAGCCGATCCTGGCCACGCTGGCCACGATCACCTTCATCAACACCTGGAACAACCTCATCTGGCCGCTGATCATCACCAACAGCGACCGCACCAAGGTGATCACCGTCGGCATCGCCGCCCTCCAGGGAGAGCATGTCTCCGACCTGCCGCACATCGTGCTGGCCGGCGCGGCGCTCGCGCTGCTGCCGCTGATCGCCGTCTTCCTGCTGTTCCAGCGCCACATCGTCCGGTCGATCGCCCTCACCGGGCTGAAGTAGACCGGCCGTCCCAAGCTCCCCCAAAACCCCCACGCACACCCGCCCCCGTAGAGAAGAGGACCTCCACCATGTCCGCACGCTCCCGAAGAGTCCTGGCGACCGCCGCCACGGGCGCCGTCCTGCTCGGCCTCACCACCGCCTGCGGCTCGTCCGGCTCGAGCGCCTCGGGGGGCACGGTCACCCTCCGCTACGGGATCTGGGACGCGGTTCAGAAGCCGGCCGTGCAGAAGTCCGTCGACGCCTTCGAGAAGAAGCACCCGAACATCAAGGTCAAGATCGAGCTGAACGCCTGGGCGCAGTACTGGAGCAAGCTCCAGACCCAGATGGCCGGCCGCACCGCGCCGGACGTCTTCTGGGACCACGTGGCGTACTTCCCGCAGTTCGCCAAGCAGGGCGTGCTCACCGACCTGACCCCGTACATCAAGGCGGACAAGGTCGACCTGTCGGTGTACGACGCCAAGCTCACCGCCGGCTGGAAGCAGGGCGACAAGCAGTACGGCCTCCCCAAGGACTGGGACACCATCGAGCAGGTCTACAACAAGACCATGCTCAAGACCGCCGGCCTCACCCAGGACCAGCTGTCCGCCCTCACCTGGAACCCGACCGACGGCGGGACCTTCGTCAAGGCGCTTCAGAAGCTCACCGTCGACCAGAACGGCAAGCACCCGAACGAGTCCGGCTTCGACAGCAAGCACGTCAAGCAGTACGGTCTCGCGCTGGCCTCGCCCAACGGCCAGACCGACTGGTGGGACTTCGCCACCCAGAACGGCTGCAAGCTCCAGGACAAGGCCTGGGGCAAGTGGACCATCAACCAGCCGTCCTGCGTCCAGGCCATCCAGTTCGTCCAGGACCTGCGGCTGAAGTACCACGTGGCGGTTCCGGCCTCGGTCACCAACACCCCCAACGGCGCCTCGCTGCCGCAGGTGCTCGCCCGTAAGCAGGCCGCCGTGGTGTGGGACGGCAGCTGGGACCTGAGCGCCTACCAGACCTCGCTGAAGGGCAACTTCGGCTTGGCCCTGCTGCCCGCAGGACCGGTCGGGCAGGGCACCGTGTACAACGGTCTGAGCCAGGCCCTGTACTCCGGGAGCAAGCACCCGAAGGAGGCATGGGAGCTGATCAAATGGCTCGGCTCCGAGGAGTCGCAGAAGATCATCGTGTCGGCGGGTACGGTGTGGCCGTCGATCCCCGGCCTGAACAAGGATTTCGTGGCGTACTGGAAGAAGCGGGGCGTGGACGTCAGCGCCTTCTCCAAGGGCGCCGAGGGCACCACGATCGGCTACCCGCTGACCACCTCCTCGTCAACGTACAACGTGAAGGTGCTCGACCCCTTCAACCAGGTCTGGCTCGGCCAGCAGACCCCGAAGGAGGCCGCGGACAAGGTGAACACCGAGTCCAACGCCGCCATCACCGACTAGGAGTTCACCCCACCATGCAGGAAGCGACCCCGGCCCCCCGTCCCAGCGGGGGGCCGCCGGCCCCGGAAGCAGCCGCTGCCGACCGCCCCCGGGCCGTCAGCATCTGGGACGTCGCCAAGGAGGCGGGCGTCTCCCACCAGACCGTCTCCCGGGTCGTCAACGGCCACCCCCGGGTCAAGGAGTCGACCCGCGCCCGCGTCCTCGACGTCATCGCCGAGCTGGGATACACCCCCAACCGGATGGCCCGGGCCCTGGCCGGCGGCGCGGTGCGCTCGGTGACCGTGCTGACCTCCGACACCTCCCTCTACGGTGCCTCGGCGACCCTGAAGGGCATCGAGGAGGCGGCCCGCGCCGCCGACTTCACCGTCGGGATCAGCGTCCTCGACGCCAGCTCGGCCCAGCAGCCCGCGGACGTCGCCGGCCGGGTCAGCCGCCCCGGCGAGGCCGTCCTGGTGATCGCCTTCGACGCCCCCGGCGTACGGGCGCTCCAGGCACTGCCCGCCGAGTTCCCGGCGGCGGCGGTCGTCGAACGCCCCGAGGACGGCCGCCCCGGCGACCGGCCCCAGGTCTGGCTGGACGACCGTGCGGCCGCCGCCCAGGCCACCCGCTACCTGCTCGGCCTCGGCCACGAAACCGTTCACTACGTCCAGATCCCGTCCTCCACCACCCGCATCGGCCAGCGCGCCGAAGGCTGGCGCGACGCCCTCCGCGCCGCCGGTAAACCGCTCCCCGAACCCCTCGACGGCGGCTGGAGCCCCCGCTCCGGCTACCTCGCCGCCCGCCCCCTCCTGGCCGACCCCGCCGTCACCGCCGTTCTCTGCGGCAACGACGACCTCGCCCTCGGCGTCCTCCGCGCCGCCAGGGAAGCCGGCCGTGACGTCCCGGCCGACCTCAGCGTCGTCGGCTTCGACGACGCCCCCCAATCCGCCTACGTCCACCCCGCCCTGACCACCGTCCGCCTCGACTTCGAAGGCCTCGGCCGTGGCTGCTTCGGCATGCTCCACCGCCTCCTCGAGCCCGAGACCGCCCCCGCCCTCCCCCTCTGGGCCGAGCCGGAACTGATCGTCCGCGAGAGCAGCGGCCCCGCCCCCGCACGGCACCCCTGACACCTGTCCCAAAATCCCTCATCCCTCGGTGCCGGGTGCGCCGTCGGCGAGTGAGCCGAAGTGGAGCGGTCGCTGTCGTAAAGGAGAACGCGCGCAGTTCGCGAGGAACGAGCGAGCGAGCACGATCGACTTCCCCCAGACTCCGTCTGGGAGGTGCCCCCACAGTGACTCAGCGCAACGGAGGCGAACCGAGCCGCTCAAAAAGTGGCCCTCGAGCACGAAGCCCTACTGAGCCGCACGAAGCGCGGGCCGTAAGCACGAAGCCCTACCGAGCCGCACAAAAAGTGGCCCCCAAGCACGACGCCCTACCGAGCCGCTCAAACAGCGGCGGCCGTAAGCAAGCTGCCCCAGAACGCCGACCCACGCACTCGCGGAACCGAGCTCCACCCGAGCCACTCACATTCGCGGGGGATGTGAGCGTTCACATCCCACAGCCCCACCTAGCCCTCCCGCAGCGCAGCGGGAGGAGGAAGCCAGGTACCGATGCCCACCCGCACGAGCCGCATGCGACGCCCCAGGCACGCCCTGACCGGCGCACTGCTCGCCACCGCAGCACTGCTCCTGACCACGCTGGGGACGTCCTCCCCCGCCTCCGCCGCCACCCAGACCTTCACCGCAGACCTCGGCACCACCACCGGCGACGTGCTGCACGGCGCCAACGGCTCGCTGTACGGCCTCAGCGACGACGGCGTCCCGGGCGACAACCTGCTGGCGCCGCTCAAGCTGACCACCGTCTCCCAGAAGCCGCCGGGCGGCGCGCAGCACCCCAACGGCGACATCCTGAAGGTCGCCGCGTCCTTCAAGCGCAACGGCGGCGGCAAGCTCTTCTGCAACATCCAGGACATGTACTCCGACTGGCCCTACCAGAACCTGGGCATCGCCGACTACCTGACCAAGGTCGACACCGTGGTCAACGCCATCAAGGCCAGCTCGTACGCGTCCGACGTCGTCTTCGTCCCGTTCAACGAGCCGGACGGCATCTGGTACACCGGTCTCAACTCCTCCACGACCTCGACCTACCAGACCGCCCGCGACAAGTTCCTCGCGGACTGGTCGACCGTCTACGACCGCATCAAGGCGGACTACCCGGCCGCGGTCATCGGCGGGCCCAACACGGCCTCGTACAACTCCACGTTCCTGGGCGACTTCCTGACCTACGCCAAGGCCAACTCCGAGCTGCCGGACTGGATGACCTGGCACGAGCTCAACCCCGGCTCGCTCGCCGACTACCAGAGCCACTACACCACCTACCGGGCCCTGGAGACCGCCCGCAGCATCAGCGCGCGCCCCATCAACATCGACGAGTACGCCGACCGGCGTGACCTGTCGGTGCCCGGCCAGATGGTGCAGTGGACCTCGATGCTGGAGAACACCAAGTCCTACGGCGAGCAGGCCTACTGGGACATGGCGGGCAACCTCGACGGCAATACCGCCATACGCACCAATACACCCAACAGCACCTGGTGGTTCTGGCGCTGGTACGCCGGCCTGACCGGCAAGACCGTCAAGGTCACCCCGCCGTCGGCCAACACCACGGACACCCTGCAGGGCATGGCATCCCTCGACACCACCCGCAAGCAGGCCCAGGTCATCGTCGGCGGCTCCGCTTCCGACACCAACGTCGTGCTGAACAACATCCCCAGCGCGACCTTCGGCAGCCAGGTCGAGGTCACCGTCCAGGCCCTCAACTGGAGCGGGTACGAAGGCGCCTCGGCGGCGCCGCTGACGATATCCCGCGCCGCCTACACCCCCTCCAGCGGCAGCATCACCGTCCCGCTGACGGGCCTGAACGCCATGTCCGCCTACCGCATCACCGTCACCCCCAACGGCGGCGGCACCGCCACCGCGCCCACCGTGCCGTGGAGCGCCTCCTACGAGGCCGAGAACGCCACCATCACCGACGCCTCCGTCGTCACCCAGGGCACGGCGTCCAACTACCAGGGCTACGCCACCTCCGGCACCAAGGACGTCGGCTACCTCAGCGCCTCCGACAGCAAGGTCGCCTTCTCGGTCTCGGTCCCCAGCGCGGGGACGTACAACCTCGGCATCTTCTACGGCAACCAGCACGGCACCCCCTCCCAGCAGGTGCTGACCGTCGACGGCGCGAACCCGCAGTTCGTGAAATACCCGTCCACCCTCAACTGGCAGTACCGCAGTACCGTCACCGTCCCCGTCACGCTCAGCGCCGGCAGCCACACCATCGCGCTCGCCGTCTCCAACTCCTCCCTGGGCACCGCCACCGGTGAGGTCACCCTCGACAAGATCGATCTGACCGCGGTGCCGAGCACCCCGGAGACCGTGTACGAGGCCGCCTTCGCCGACACCAGCGGCAGCGCCACGTACTCGTACAGCAGCGTCGGCGAGACCGGCACCGGCGCGGTGGTGCTGACCAGCGGCGGCAGCACGACCTTCGACGGCTACGCGGCCACCGACGGCTACTACACCGTCAGCACCGACTACACCTCGGCCGGCGGCTCCACCGCCCTCGCCCTGAACGGCACAACCGTCGCCACTCTGGGCTCCTCCGGCGGTTCGGCCACCACGACGAGCACGAAGCTCTTCCTCTCCGCCGGAATCAACCGCATCAAGATCACCCCGAGCAGCAGCGCCACCATCTCGCTGCGTGATCTGAAGGTCACCGGCGCCGGGTCCACCACCGGCGTCACCACCTACCAGGCCGAGAACGCCACCCTCACCGGCACGGCGGTCACCCAGACCGACAGCTGGGCCTCGGGCGGCAAGAACGTCGGCTACGTGGGCAACGGCTCGGCGAACAAGCTCACCTTCGGCAGCGTCAGCGCCTCGGCCGCAGGCCGGTACACCGTCGTCATCCACTACTCCGACAACGACCGCTCCGGCACCGGCAACTACAACACCAACGTCGAGTCCCGCACCGCCGACCTGTCGGTGAACGGCGGCACCGCCGGCACGCTCACCTTCCGCAACACCTACAGCTGGAACGACTACTGGACGCTCCCCACCACCGTCACCCTCGCGGCCGGCACCAACACCCTGGCCTTCTCCAACTCCTCCGGCTACGCGCCCGACATCGACTACATCGAGGTGGCGCCGGTGCTCGGCTGACGCCATCGCCTCCTGCGGGCCGCTGTCGCCTCGCCGCGGCGGCGGCCCGCCCACCGCTCCCCGCAGCACCCCCGCCCGAAAGGCCTGCCGCCATGCCCCCGTACATCGCCCACGACCCCGACCACCGGCTGTGGGTCCTGTCCGGACCAGCCTCCTCGTACGTCCTGCACCTCGACGAGGAGGACCGGCTGCGCGGCCTGCACTGGGGCCCGGTGCTCACCCTGGAACAGGCCACCTCGCTCCTCGAACGGCCGCTGCCGGGACGGCAGTTCGAGGACGCGGCGGACGGCGCCCTGGCCCTCGACGCCGCGGGCGCCCTGCGCTACGGACACGCCGCCCTCCAGGTCCGCTTCGCCGACGGCGTGCGGGATCTGGAGCTGCGCTTCACCGGGCAGTACCGCACCGACGACACGCTCGTCCTGGCCTTCGCCGACCGGCACTACCCACTGACCGTCGAGGCGCACTTCCGGGTGCGTCCTCGCAGTGATGTGATGGAGCGTCACCTGGTGCTCCGGCACACCGGAAGCGAAGCGGTGGACGGTCCCGTCACGGTGGTCCGCGCCGACTCCGCGACCTGGACCGTCCCGCGCCGTGCCGACTACCGGCTCAGCCAGGTGCACGGCCAGTGGGGCGCCGAGACCCAGCTCACCCGCACCGGGCTGCCGTACGGTGAGACGGTGCTGGGCAGCCGCCGGGGCACCACCAGCCACCACGCCAATCCCTGGGTCATGCTGGACGACGGCACCGCCACGGAGGAGCACGGCGCTGTCCACTCCTGCGCCCTGTCCTGGAGCGGCAGTTGGCAGCTCACCGTCCAGCGCCTCCCCACCGAACGTGTCGCCGTCTCGGCCGGCTTCGGCCACGCACCCATCACCTGGCAACTGCTCCCCGGCGCCGAACTGCGCACCCCGGTCAGCGCCGGTGCCTACACCGAGGGCGGCTTCGGCGGCGCCAGCCGCGCCTGGCACCGCTATCTGCTCGACCATGTGCTGCCGCACCCTGGGGAGTTGCGGCCCGTGCTCTACAACTCCTGGGAGGCCACCGAGTTCGACGTCAGCGTCGAGGGGCAGATCGTGCTCGCCGAGCGGGCCGCCGCGCTCGGCGTCGAGCTGTTCGTCATGGACGACGGCTGGTTCGGCGCCCGTACGCACGACGCGGCGGGCCTGGGTGACTGGACCCCCAACCCCCAGCGCTTCCCCGACGGCCTCACGCCACTGATCAGCCGGGTCCGCGAGCTGGGCATGCGCTTCGGCCTGTGGGTCGAACCCGAGATGGTCAACCCCGACAGCGACCTCTACCGCGCCCACCCCGACTGGGTCCTGCACCACCCCACCCGTCGTCGCACCGAGCACCGCAACCAGCTCGTCCTCAACCTCGCCCGCCCCGATGTCGCCGCCTGGATGTACGACCGGCTCGACGAGCTGCTGACCAAGAACGACATCGACTTCCTCAAGTGGGACTTCAACCGCCCCTTCACCGAGGCCGGCTGGCCCGACGCCGAGGGCGACGCCGAGCTGCTGTGGACCGGCCACGTACGCAACCTCTACGCCGTCATCGACCGGCTGCGCGCCGCCCACCCCAACCTGCGCATCGAGTCCTGCAGCAGCGGCGGCGGGCGCCTCGACCCCGGCATCCTCGCCCGCACCGACCAGGTCTGGACCTCCGACAACACCGACGCCCTGGACCGCCTCGACATCCAGCACGGCTTCTCCCAGCTCTACCCCGCCCGCGTCATGGGTGCCTGGGTCACCGACAGCCCCAACCCCTACACCCGCCGCAGCCTGCCCCTCGACTTCCGTTTCCACGTCGCCATGGCCGGCCTCCTGGCCATCGGCGGCGACCTCACCCGCTGGAGCGACGTCGAGCTGTCGCGCGCCGCCGAACTCGTCGCCGCGTACAAGACCGTCCGCCCCCTCGTCCAGCACGGCCTCCAGTACCGGCTGGGCGGTGGTGAGTTGTACGCCGTCCAGTACCTCGCCCCGGACGGCTCCGAAGCCGCCGTCATCGTCGCCCGCCGCGCCCGCCGTTTCGGCCACCCCGACCCCGCCCTTCCCCTCCGCGGCCTCGACCCCGTCGCCCGCTATCGCGATGCCGCGACCGGCGCGGTCCACCACGGCGCCGTCCTCTCCAGCCACGGACTGCCGCTGGATCTCGCCCCGGACGACAACGCGAGCGCGCTGATCCACTTGGTGCGGGAGGTCTGACGGTTTGGTATGAACGGGCGCATGGAGACGGAACACGAGGTTGCGGTCGCGACCGACATACGGGCGCTGGTCGCCGACCTGCTGCCGGTGCTGGCGCCGCACGCCATGCTCGACGCCGACAGCGGACGGCTGGTACTGCCGGTCGGTGACGCCCACGCCGACATCTCGCTCGACGCGATCACGGCGGCCTGCGCCGCTGTGCCGCAGGCGTCCTGGCCGGGGCGGGTGGAGGCCTGGCTCGCCGCCAAGGCGGCCCAGGTCACGGCGGCCATGGCGGAGCGCGACCGGCTCGGCCCGCTGGAGGAGCGGCTGCGCGTCCAGGTCACCCCGAGGCTGCCCGAGGCCGAGCGGCAGCAGCTGATGTGCACCCCGTACGGGGATCTGCTCGACATCGTCATCATGCTCGACGGCCGCGGCCGCCTCAGCCGGGAGCGCGCCGACCAGTTGGTCATCCACGACCCGGGCAGCCACGCCCTCGCCAACACCCTGCGCGACGAGCTGCCGTCCTTCACGGTCACCGACGACGACCATCAGGTCAGGAGTGTCAGCAAGCCCGGCAGTCCGTACGTCACCAGCGCCCTGCCGGCCCTGGAGCGCTTCCTGCCCGGCCCGTGCCCGTACGGCGTGCTGGTCGCGCTGCCCCGCTACAGCGAGGTGCTGCTGTGCCCGGTCCGGCCCGAGGGCGTCGACGAGGCGGCCCGCGCTCTGCTGGAGCGCGCCCGCGTCGGCTTCTGCACCGCCGACGATCCGTGCGACGACCGGCTGTTCTGGTGGGCGAACGAGACCCTGTACGCGGTCGACTTCGGCCGCTTCACCGGCCGCTTGAAGGTGCCGGGCCCGCTGCGTGCACTGCTGCGCCGGCCACCTCGGCCCGCAGGTGAACACGCGTAGAAGATTTGATGTGAACATGTAAATGGCTGATTACGGTAGCCCCGGCCCCGGGTCGGCCCAACTACCGTTGGGCCATGGTGAAATTCCCCCCACGGATTGTTCGCATCGGGGCCCTCGGGGCCCTCGCCTCTGCACTTCTCCTGGGCGGCCCGGCCGTCGCGGCGTCCCCCACCCCCGCGACGGCCGCGGTCACAAGCACGGTGTCGGCCGCGTCGGTCGGCGACATCTGCTACTCGTCGCTGCCCTCGCAGGCGTACGACACGCTCGACCTGATCGCCTCCGACGGGCCGTTCCCGTACAGCCAGGACGGGACGGTCTTCCGGAACAGTGAGGGAGTCCTGCCGAGCCAGGCCTCCGGGTACTACCACGAGTACACGGTCAAGACACCGGGCTCGTCCACGCGCGGCGCGCGCCGCATCGTGACCGGTCAGGCGACGGACGAGGACTACTACACGTCCGACCACTACGCGACGTTCGACCTGATCGACTTCACCTGCTGAGCCCGTTTCCGCCGCCTCCGGGCGCGGCCGCCGTCCACGGCGGCCGCGCCCTTTTACGCGCCCGTGCCCCCTGTTGTCGGTGGCAGCGGATAGCGTTTGTGGTGCGAGGACCGAACGGGGAAGCGCGGGGGCGCACGGGGAGGCGGCGGTGGCAGGGGAGGAAGTGGCGCGGCCGGAGGTCGTGACCTGCGGCGAGGCGATGCTGCTGATGCTGGCCGAGCCGGGGGTGCCGTTGGAGCGCGCGGTGCGGTTCAGGCGGTCGGTGGCGGGGGCGGAGTCGAATGTGGCGGTGGGGCTGGCCCGGCTGGGCCACCGGGTGCGGTGGATAGGCCGCACGGGGGCGGATCCGGCCGGTGAAGCGGTGCTGAGCGAGTTGCGGGCGGACGGGGTCGACGTGTCGTACGCGGAGGTGGATCCGCAGGCGCCGACCGGGCTGCTGCTGCGGGACAGCCTCGCGGCCGGCGGCATCGACGTGCAGTACTACCGGTCGGGCTCCGCCGCCTCGTTGCTCGCGCCGGAGCACATACGGGCCGAGGCGCTGCGCGGCGCGCGGCTGCTGCACATCACCGGCATCACGCCGATGCTCTCCGCCGTGGCCGCCGCCGCGACCCGGAGGCTGATCGACGGGGCCCGTAAGGCCGGGCTCGCGATGTCGTTCGACCCCAATGTGCGCCACAAGCTCGGCGGGGCGGCCCAATGGGCGCAGACCGTCGGGCCGTTGCTGGCGGAGGCCGACCTGGTGTTCGCCGGCGCAGATGAGCTGGAGCTGCTGACCGGCCATGAGGCGGACGACGCCGCCGACGACCTGATAGCGGGCGGGGCGAGAGCCGTCGTGATCAAGCGGGCCGACCACTCGGCCTGCGCGGTCACCGCCCAAGGGCGCTGGACGCAACAGCCCTTCGCGGTTCCGGTGGCGGATCCGGTGGGCGCGGGGGACGCCTTCGCGGCCGGATATCTGTCGGCCTGGCTGCGCGGGCTGCCGCCGCAGCCCGCGCTGGCCGAGGCGGCCACCGTCGCGGCCCTGGTCGTGCAGACGCCCACCGACACCGCCGGACTGCCCATGGCGGCGGGCCGCGACCGCGCGCTCGCCGCTTTCGCACACGGCACGGACTCCGTGCACCGCTGAGACCCTGACCACGCTTCAGCAGCTGAAGACCGACCTCCCCCGGCCTCGGGGCCGGGGGGACCCCAAGGAAGGACGGCGATCCGCCGTGTACCGCTGGGAGATCACCCGGGCCGCACTGGCCCAGCGGGTCTTCGCCATCGTCCGCAAGGAGAGCTACGACCAGGCCGCCGCCGCGGCCGACAGTCTGCTCTCCGCCGGGCTCACGACCATCGAGATATCGCTCACCACGCCCTTCGCACTCGAAGCCGTCACCACCCTCGTCCGCGAGGTCGGCGACGACGCGATCATCGGCGCCGGCACCGTCCTCGATGCCACCTCCGCCCGGATGGCCGTCGACGCGGGCGCCCGCTTCCTGGTCTCCCCGAGCCTGGACGAGCAGGTCATCCGTACCGGCCACCGCTACGGCATCCCGGTCTTCCCGGGCGTCAGCACCCCCACCGAGGTCGTCCGCGCCCTGGAGCTGGGCGCCGACGCCCTCAAGCTCTTCCCCGCCTCCGCCTACGGTCCCGGCTGGATCAGGGACGTACGGGCCGCCCTCCCGCAGGCCGCGCTGCTGCCGACCGGCGGGGTCACCCTCGAGGACGCCCCGCAGTGGATAGCCGCCGGTGCGGCCGCGTGCGGCATGGGCGCCGCGCTGACCGACGGCGACCGGGATGTCGTCGTCAAGCGGGTGGCGGATCTTCTCGGCCGTCTGGAGGAGGCAGCCTCCGGCGATCGTCCGCAAGACTGACGCGGCCGCCCTGCCCGCAGAGTTACGGTGCCAGGATGGAAACGGTGGATCTGACGGTCTACGGCGACGATTTCACTGCCGACCCCTACCCGGTCTACGCCAAACTGCGCGCCCAGGGCCCCCTGCACCATGTGCGCACCCCCGACGGGGGTGAGCTGTGGCTGGTGGTCGGCCACGAGGAGGCCCGTGCCGCGCTCGCCGACCCCCGCCTGGTGAAGAACTTCCGGCTGATGGGCTGGAACACGTACGAGGAAGAGCTCCTCGGCGTACACATGCTCAACTCCGACCCGCCCGACCACACCCGGCTGCGCAAGCTCGTGGCCAGGGAGTTCACCATGCGCCGGGTCGAGGCCCTGGGCCCGCGGGTCCAGCGGATCACCGACGAGCTGCTCGACGCGATGCTGGCCGCCCCGGACGGCCGTGTCGACCTCGTGAACGCGCTCGCCTACCCGCTGCCCATCACCGTGATCTGCGAACTGCTCGGCGTGCCCGACCTGGACCGGGCGGCCTTCCGCAACTGGTCGAACGAGGCGGTGGCCCCCACCAGCCCGGAGGCCGAGCGCGCGGCGTTCGTGGAGCTGTCCGCGTATCTCAACGAACTGATCGAGGACAAGCGCTGCTCGCCCGGCGACGACCTGATGAGCGCGCTCATCCGCACCACCGCCGAGGACGGCGACCGGCTGTCCCGTTCCGAGCTGACCGGCATGGCCTTCCTGCTCCTGATCGCCGGGCACGAGACCACGGTCAACCTGATCTCCAACGGCGTACGGGCCCTGCTCGACCACCCCGACCAACTCGCCGCCCTCCGGGCCGACATGAGCCTTCTCGACGGCGCCGTCGAGGAGATGCTCCGTTACGACGGCCCGGTCGAGACCTCCACCTACCGCTTCACCGCCGAGCCCGTCGACATCGCCGGCGCCGTCATCCCGGCCCGCGAGGTCGTCCTGGTCGCCCTGGCCTCCGCCGACCGCGACCCCTTGCGCTTCGACGACCCCGACCGCTTCGACATCCGCCGGGACCCCCGCGGCCATCTCGCCTTCGGCCACGGACTGCACTACTGCCTCGGCGCACCGCTGGCCCGCATGGAGGGCCGGATCGTGGTCCGCTCGCTCCTCGAGCGCACCGCCGCCCTGGAGCTCGACACCGACCCGGCGCTGCTCGACTGGCTCCCCGGGCTGCTCATGCGCGGCGTCCGCGACCTCCCCGTCCGCTTCACGCCCACGGCTGGGCCGTAGGCCGGACATACGGCGCCGGCCCCCGCGCCCGTCCCCGGTCGTCCAGGAGCCGGCCCATCCGCTTGACGGTCCACAGCCCCGTCAGCCACCGCACGATCCGCACCTCCGGAAACCGTACGGCCATCATCGCCGCCGGCCGGTGCGTGTCCGCGAGCCCCGGCAGCCACAGCCCGGCGACGCGATCCGCCTCGCCGACGCAGGTGGCGACCACCCGGGTCTCCGGGAGGGCGACGAGCGCCCGCGCCACCTCGTCGTCCGCCGTGATCGCCGCCGCCGAGGCCGTTCGCCTCGGCCAGGACGTCGTCACCGACCTCTACGGACCCGAGCGCCGGCGCACCGCCGAGCACCCGATCATGGCCTCCGAGGACTTCAGCCGCGTCCTGGAGGCCGTCCCCGGCGTGCAGTTGGGCCTCAGTGCCTGCCCGCCGGACGCCGACGCCGCGAAGGCGCCCTTCAACCACTCGCCGTACGCGGTCTTCGACGACGCAGCGCTGCAGGTGGGCGCGGCCGTGCCGGCGGAGATGGTCTGGCGGCGGCTGGGGGAGGGGGAGTAGCGGCGCCGCCATGCGGAACGTCACGGCCCCTGCCCCGGCACCGTGATTGGATGCCCCGGTACGTCCCACCCGCACCGCCGGAGGTCCACCCGTGTCCGTAGTCGCCGTCCCGGGGTCGAAGTCGATCACGAACAGGGCGCTGTTCCTGGCGGCGGCCGCCGAGGGGACCACCGTCCTGCGGCGGCCGCTGGTCTCCGACGACACCGAGGCCTTCGCCCAGGGCCTGACCGCCCTCGGCTACGACCTCGAGCCCGGCCCCGCCGAGTGGCGCATCACCGGCGCCCCGGCCGGGCCCGCGGCCGCCGAGGCCGACGTCTACTGCCGTGACGGGGCCACCGTCGCCCGCTTCCTGCCCGGCCTCGCGGCCGCCGGCCACGGGACCTTCCGCTTCGACGCCTCCCAGCAGATGCGCCGCCGCCCCGTCGCGCCCCTGACCCAGGCCCTGCGCACGCTCGGCGTGGACATCCGGCACGAGGAGGCCGATGGGCACCTCCCGCTCACCGTCGTCGCCGACGGCATCAAGGGCGGCGAGATCGAACTCGACGCCGGCCTCTCCTCCCAGTTCCTCACCGCCCTCCTCCTCACCGGCCCACTGACCGCCGAGGGCCTGCGCATCCGCGTCACCGGGCTCGTCTCGGCCCCGTACGTCGAGATCACCCTCGCGATGATGCGCCGCTTCGGCGTCGAGGTCGTACGCGACGGCGACACGCTGTCCGTCCCGCCCGGCGGCTACCGCGCCACCACGTACGACATCGAGCCCGACGCCTCCACCGCGAGCTACTTCTTCGCCGCCGCCGCCCTCACCGGCCGCGAGGTCACCGTCCCCGGCCTCGGCACCGACGCCCTCCAGGGCGACCTGCGCTTCGTCGACGTGCTCGAGCGCATGGGCGCCCGCGTCGACATCCGCCCCGACGCCACCACGGTCACCGGCACGGGCCGCCTGTCCGGCGTGACGGCCGCCATGCGCGACATCTCCGACACCATGCCGACCCTGGCCGCCATCGCGCCCTTCGCCGACGGGCCGGTGCGCATCGAGGACGTCTACAACACGCGGGTGAAGGAGTGCGACCGGCTCGAGGCCTGCGCCTCCAATCTCCGCCGCCAGGGCATCCGCGTCGACACCGGCCGCGACTGGATCGAGATTCACCCAGGCGTCCCGACCTCCACCGAGATCGCCTGCCACGGCGACCACCGCATCGCCATGAGCTTCGCCGTCGCCGGCCTCCGCATCCCCGGTGGCGTCACCTTCGACGAGCCGGGCTGCGTGAAGAAGACCTTCCCCGAATTCCACGACGCCTTCGGCGAGTTGCGCCGCGCCTGGGGTCTGTGAGCCGGCGTCCGCTCGTCCCTCCACCGCTCACCTCGCGATCTCCGGCGTACGGCGCCGGTGCTCGCCGCGCAGCACCAGGCCCGGCGAGTCGTCGCCGTACGCCCCGCACGCCGTCGCCGACCACAGCGACCACTGCTGGGGCAGCACGTAATACGGCACGAACACCCGCACCGTCCGCCGTCGTGACGCCTTGACGGGCATCAACGCGGGGAGGACGTCGGGCATGTGGCCTGCCAGGATCGCCCGGCGGCAGGATTCGCAGGCCGGCCTTCGGTCCGCCGCTGCCTCGCGTCGGCCGATCCTGCGGGCGGGCCGGCCGGTCTTTCGGGGCGCCGGCTGCCGTGCGCCGTGCAGAGGGTTGTAGAAACACCGGGTCACCGGCGGTCGTACCCGCTGCCCGGCGCTCATGGACTGCGCGGCCGCGAAGCGCTCGACCGCACGCTCGGCCAGGATCACCGCCGCCGCCAGGTCCGGCAGATCCGCCGCCTCGTCCAGCAGTTTCCCCGCTGCCTCGTACGCCTCCAGCGCCCACTCGTAGTTCCGCCGCACGGCGCTCTGCGCGGTCCGCCCGGTCAGTTGGAGTTCCGCTTCGCGCAGCACATCTCCCGCGTCGGCCACCCGCGCCGATGCGTAGCCCTGCAGCCGCTCGCGCAGCACCTCCCACTCGCGCAGCACCAGTTCCTGCTGTTCCCTGGACAATTTCCGGCCCGCCGCCCGGTGTTCGGACACCGCACCGCCACCCCGCAACAACCCCAGGAACCACCACCGGCGAATCACCAGCCACCTCCACGGCCTCACTCGACCGATTGTCGCCCCTGTGAACCCCGGGTGAATTGGTCCAGTCCAATCCATTGACGCGGTCGCTTCAACGGGCCACCCTATGGGGCATTGGTCTGTACCACTCCGTTGAGGGCTGCGGCCCTCTTCCCCCCTCGGAGGGTTCCGTGCGCACGCGCAGATTCAGTTCACTCGCCGCCGCCGGATTGGCGGCCGCACTCGCGGTCGCCGGTCTGGCCGGCGTCGTCGCCACCGGTCAGACGGCTACCGCTGCAACACTCAGCAGCAACTGGTATGCCGCCGCGCCCTATCTCATGCCGCTGGACAACAATCCGCCGGACCCCGGCGCCGTCATGGACGCCACGGGACTGAAGGCCTTCCAACTGGCCTTCATTCTGGCCCCCAACGGCGGTGGCTGTACGCCCACCTGGGACGGCGGCGGCGCCGTCTCCTCGGACACGGCCGTCGCAGGCGTGATCAACACCATCCGGGCCAAGGGCGGCGACGTATCCGTCTCCATCGGCGGCTACGGCGGCACCAAGCTCGGCCAGACCTGCGGGACGCCGGAAGCGACGGCGGCCGCGTACCAGCAGGTCATCAACAAGTACAGCCTCAAGGCGATGGACTTCGACCTCGAGGAGCCGGAGTACGAGAACACGGCGGCCATCCACAACGAGATCGGCGCCGCCAAGATCCTCCAGCAGAACAACCCCGGTATCTACATCTCCGTCACCACGGCCGGCACCGCCGCCGGCACCGGCTGGTTCGGGACGCAGATGCTCAACGAGGCGAAGTCGCAGGGCTTCACGCCGAACAACTTCTCGATCATGCCGTTCGACGGTGGCTTCAACAACGCAGCCGCCCAGACCAGCGCGCTCACCAGCTTCAACTCCATCCTCCAGTCCACCTTCGGCTGGAGTGCCGCCACGGCGTACGCCCACGAGGGCTTCTCCGGCATGAACGGCCGCAGTGACACCGGCGAGTACTTCTACCAGGCCGACTTCCAGACCGTCCTGGACTACGCCACCAGTCACGGCATGGCCCGCTTCACCTTCTGGTCCGTCAACCGCGACCGCCAGTGCTCGCCGCCCGACAACAACGGCACCACCTCGGGCACGTGCAGCAGCGTCACGCAGTCGGCGTACGACTTCACCAAGTACTCGGTGAAGTTCGCGGGCGCGACTCCGCCCACCAGCACCCCCACCGCGACCCCCACGCCGACGCCGACCAACCCCGGCACCTGCACGGTGGCCGCCTGGAGCAGCACCGCCATCTACACGGCCGGCAACGAGGTCTCCTACAGCGGCCACAAGTGGAAGGCCAAGTGGTGGACCCAGAACGAGGTGCCCGGCACCACCGGTGAATGGGGTGTCTGGCTCGACGAGGGCGCCTGCTGAGCGGATCCCCCTCATACGCCTGACGCCACGCGCTCGGCGGCCCGCAACCGGGTCGCCGAGCGCGTGGTTTACGGCTTCGCCCCGGCGCCGTCGAAGACCTTGGCCATGAACAGGGCCAGGTTGGAACGGGTGCGGGCGATCTTCTCGTCCACGGTGAGCGTCTCCTCGAACCGCCGGACCAGCATCGACGTCTTCTTCTCCCGTACGTACAGCGAGCACGCCAGGTCGGCGCACATGTAGATGCCGACGGTGTTCCCCTGGCGGCCGGCGGCGCCGACCTTTGGCGCGGTCAGCAGCTCGACCCCGGAGCCCGCGTGGGAGGTGACGCAGACCGAGCACAGGCTGGTCCGCACGAGGCTCCGGCGCCCGCTCGACGGCGCCCGCAGGGTCAGCCCGACCAGCTCGCCGTCCCGCTCGGCGACAAGGTAGCCCCGGTCCGGGGCGCCGGGGTCGCGCCAGCCCAGGAAGTCCAGGTCGGCCCAGGGGAGGGCGTCCAGACCACCCCGGGGGAGGCTCAGCCTGCGGGCTTCGCCCTTCGAGCAGTTGGCGAACGATCCGCGGATCTGGGTCTCGTCGATCGGGTCCATGGTGCCGGAAACTTAACATCGCGGCGATGCGGTGTCGCGGGAATTACGGCGCGGGCCGCAGCTCACAGCGGTGGACAATACGCAGCCAGAAAACCCCCTGACCTCGGCTGAAAGGGGCTCAAAGGTCTTTTCCGGGGCGGGTGCGGAGCGTTACAATCGCGAACGCGTGGTGCACGTTCGACGACTGGGGGGAGTCGCGATGGCCTGGGACCAGCAGGGCGGGGCGGAAAGAGCCGAGGGATCCGGGGAGTTCGGGGGCTTCGCGGTGCCGCCGCAGCCGTCCCATCCGCCTTATGTGCCGCCGATGCCGCCCGCACCGCCTGTACCTCCCGTACCGCGCGGGCCGGCGGACCCGCTGCGGGCCGTGGCCGTCGGTCTTCTCAACCTCACCGGTCTCGGGCTGGGTTACGCCCTGCTGCGCCGCTGGTTCGCGACGGCCGTGTGCTGGATCGCGACCGCCGTCCTGCTGCTGATCGCCTTACCCGCTGACCCGGACGGTGTCGCCGGCGGCGTCATCACCGCGTACGTCGTCTTCCTGGCACTCGCCGCCCTTCACGGCGCCTTCCGCGGCCTGCGCACCCCGCTGGCCTGGCCGCCGCGGTCGTACGTCGCCATCGCGCTCGCCCTGGTGCTCCTCGCGGTGCCCGTCGGGGGCGTGGTCCTGTACGACGGTGCGCGTGACGAGGCGACGGAGCAGATGCTTCTCGGCCGCCTGGACGAGGCCGACCGGCTGGTCAAGGCTGCCAAGGGCACGTCCTTCGGCACGGCGGAGTCCGACTACCGCAAGGCGCTGGCCGTCTACCGCGACCTCAAGGACGGCCACCCGGACTCGAGGGCGGCCCAACGCGTTCCGGACAGCCTGAGCACGTACTACAGCACGGTCGGATCGCCGTACGACGAGAAGAAGTACTGCGAGGCGATAGCGCCCCTGAAGTACCTGCGCACCCTGCCCGACACCGTCGGCGAGAAGGACCTCGGTTCGCTGGTCACCTGGCCCGACGACCGGCTCGCCACCTCGCTCTACGAGTGCGGGGTGGACGACCTCGCCTCCGCCGCGAGCGCCACGCCGGACGGCGGGGACCTCGGCGAGCTGCTGACCACCTTTCCCAAGTCCCGGCAGGCCGCGAAGGTCGAGCCGGCCGTCAGTTCCATGATCGACGAGGCCGCCAAGGGCCTGAAGGGCAAGGACCCCTGCTCGGCCAACGTGCGGCTGACCACCCTCAGCGTCCAGGCCTCGGTGCTGCCCGGCGAGAAGGCGGGAGTCGCCGCCGCTCTGAGCAAGGACGCCGCCAAGGCCGACCGGCAGGTGCAGTCCGGTACGTACGCCTGCGGTGTGGCCGAGTACAAGGACGGCGACTTCAGCGCGGCGCTCGACACGCTGAACGGCTTTGTCAACAAGTACCGGAATGACAAGAACCGTTCGCGCGCCCAGAAGACAGCCATAGCCGCCGAGATCGCCAAGGAGACGCCCGCCGCCGGCAAGCACCTGCCCTCGATGTCCTCGGGCGGCAGCATTTCCGTCACGGTCAGCAACGACAGTCCCGACGAGGTCGAGATCCTCTACACCGGCCCCGTCACCGGCAGCTTCAAGCTCAAGGCGTGCGGCAGTTGCTCGACGTACTCCAGCGAGCTGACGGCGTCCTTCTCCGCGTGCAAGGGCGGTACGAACTACCCCAAGAAGACGATCATGCTGCCCGCCGGCACGACGTACTTCCTCCACAAGTCCGCGGGTTCCTCCACCGCGACCGTGGGCACCGACACGGCCAAGCTCAAGTACGGCTACATCTACACCGAGTGCGCCTACGTCGTGTCGACCTTCGGTACGGGCTACTAGCCCCCGTCCGGGCGGCTTCGACGAGTGCGGCCCCGCCGGTGCGGGCGGCGGGGCGCAGGGTGCGGTGGTGCGGGGTCGGTTCAGCTGAGGCCGAGGTCCGACAGGGCGGTGGTCCAGTCGCTCACGATGTGGGTGCGCGCCTGCGAGAGCGTGATGGTGCCGGCGCAGACGGCCTTCTTGAGCTTGTTCTCGACCGTGTCCTTGTTGGCGGCGGTCTTGGTGCCGTACTCGGGCTCGGGCCAGAGGTTGAGGGCGCTCTTGGGGGAGCCGCCGAGTTCGAGGGGGACGAAGTGGTCCTCTTCGTAGTCGGAGGTCGAGGTGTCGGTGTAGCCGTACTCGACGATCTGAGTCTTCTTCAGGGCGGTCGTGTACGAGCTTGAGGGCCGTACGGTCGCGGTCCAGCCGGAGACGCAGATCGTGCTGTCGATCGTGGACTGGGTGACGTCCGAGTTGTACACACCGGGCTGGCAGGACGGGTCGGGCAGCGGCAGGTAGTCCTGGCTGCAGGTCTGCGCGTGCGCGGTGCCGGTGGCGAGGGTGAGGCCGGCCGCGGTGAGGGCCAGCGTGGACAGGGCCGCCGTGAAGGGGCGGGGTATTCGGGACATGGTGGGGGTCTCCCGATCGGTGCTGCCCGGCAGAGTTCCGGGCGGATGTGGGCATGACAGCACCGGGGAGTTCTATGCGGGTAGACCCTTTGCTATGAGCGGACTCGGCTTGACCGGGACTTTGTCTATGCCATGACAATGCGGTTGGAAGCCATGGGGTGAGCTTGGTTTACGATCGGTCTGCTGTGACGGTTTCGGGGCTGCGGACGCTGAACAGAACGGGGCCCCTTCTGTGACTGGTGGGCCGCAAGAAACTCATGAGGGGTGGGGGGCATTGAGCCCGCGTAGAACGCATGCGTACAGGCCGCTGAGTCTGAAGCGCCGGGTTTGGCTGACCGTCGGCGCGGTGGTGCTCGGGAGCACCGGTGTGGTGGCTGTCGCGTTGGCCAATCCGTCGGATGACGGAGGGCGGACGAAGGTCCGCAAGGGCGGGGTACACGCCCTCGCTCTCAAGGAGGCGGGCAGTCACAAGCGGGAGCTGCCGCAGACGGACACCGGGTCGTTCTCGATGCTGGGCGTCAGCTGGAAGGGCGCGAAGGCGCAGATCAAGGGCACGGCCCAGGTGCGGACCCGCAGCAGCGAGACGGGTGAGTGGAGCGGCTGGCAGAAGCTGGAGGCCGGCGACGCTCAGCCCGACGAGGTCGGGGCCGGCGTCCGCGGCGCGAGTGAGCCGCTGTGGGTCGGTCCGTCCAATGCCGTCGAGGCGCGGGTCGTGGCCGAGGACGGAACGGCGTCGAGCGGTCTGCCGGCCGGTCTGCGGCTGGACCTGGTCGATCCCGGTGTGACCGCTGAGGAGGCCAAGGCGGCGGACGCCCATCCGCAGTCGGCGGCCTTCGCCGTCGACGCTTCGGCGTCGTCGACCGATTCCGCTTCGCCGACCGATTCCGCTTCGCCGACGGACTCGGTGTCGCCCACGGACTCGATATCCCCGAGCACCTCGGTCTCGCCCACCGACTCCGCGTCGCCCACGGACTCCGCGTCACCGACCGCCTCGGCCTCGCCGACGGCCACCGTTCCGACCGCACCGGCGTCGACCGCACCGAAGCCGTCCATCGTGTCGCGCGCCGACTGGGGCGCGGACGAGTCGATCAGCCCGGACCCCTCGGAGTACAACGCCGACGTGAAGGCGGTGTTCGTTCACCACACCGCGGGCACCAACGACTACACCTGCGACGAATCGGCGGCGATCGTACGCGGCATCTACGAGTACCACGTCAAGAGCAACGGCTGGAACGACATCGGCTACAACTTCCTGGTCGACAAGTGCGGCACGATCTTCGAGGGCCGCAAGGGCGGCGTGGACCTGCCGGTCCTGGGCGCGCACACCTACGGATTCAACCGGGAGTCCACCGGCATCTCCATGCTCGGTGACTACAGCGCGGTCGCGCCCTCCCAGGCGGCGCTGGCCTCGGTCGCCGAGATCGCCGCGTGGAAGCTCGGTCAGTACGGGGGTGACCCGGCCGGCACCGTACAGCTGACCGCGGGCGCGACCCAGAGCAACTACACCGGCACCGCGTTCACCGCGGGCTCGACGTACACGTTCAACCGGATCTCCGGTCACCGCGACGGCTACAACACCGAGTGCCCCGGCAACCTGCTCTACGCCCAGCTGCCCACCATCCGCACCTGGGCAGCGGGCCCGGTGCAGGGGCTTGCCGTCGGGTCGGTGTCCGGTGCGGCCCTTTCGGGTTCGACGTACTACACCAAGGGCGCGATCACGGTGAACTGGTCGGCCACCACGCCGGCCTCGCTGATCTCGAAGTTCGAGCTGCTGGTGGACGACAAGGTCGCGGCCACGGCTGCCGGGACCGCGACCTCCGCGCAGACCACCCTGGCGCTCGGCACGCACACGGTGAAGATCCGGGCGGTACACCAGTCCGGCAAGACGACGACGACCGCCGCGCTGGCCTTCCGGGCCGATACGACGGCGCCGACCTTCACCACCACGCCCGGACTCTCCCTGCGCACCGGCACGGTCAGTACCAGTGCCGTGCCGGTCAAGCTGAGCTGGGCGGCTGCCGACAACGCCGCGCTGAAGCAGGTCAAGCTGCTGGCCCCGACGGCGGTGACGTACGGACCGACGACCACCAGCGCGAACCACACCGTCAAGTCCGGCGCGGCCACGACCTGGTCGATGCGGGCCTACGACTACGCGGGCAACTACCGCACGTCCTCGCCCGCCTTCACCCCGGTGATCCTGCAGGAGACCTCGGCCGTCAAGTCCGGCACGTGGACCACGAAGTCGTCCAGCAGCTACCTGGGCGGCAAGTCCTACTCCAGCGGTTCCAAGAACGCCGCTCTGACATGGACCTTCACCGGCCGGTCGGCGGCCTGGGTGGTCTCCCGTGCCTCCACGTCCGGCCAGGCCTACGTCTACGTGGACGGGGTCAAGGTCACCACGGTGGATCTGAAGTCCAGCACCACCAAGTACCGCCAGGCGATCTGGACCAAGAGCTGGTCCAGCAGTGCCAAGCACACCGTCAAGATCGTCGTGGTCGGAACCAGCGGCCGCCCGACGATCACCACCGACGGCCTGGTCTACATCAAGTGAGGTGAACGTCGGCGCCCGGCCCTCAGGTCCTGTCCAGGCCTGAGGGCCGGGCGCCGACGTGTCAGGCCGCCTCCGGCTTGGCAGCCCGGTCGGCGATCTCGGCGACCTCCACCGGCCGACGTTCGTGCCGCGACACCTCGCAGGCCTCGGCGACCAGCAGCGCGGCCAGAGCGTCCCGGCCGTCGCAGGGATTGACCAGGTCACCGGCCACGACCCGCAGGAATGCGGCGAGTTCGGCCCGGTAGGCGGAGCCGAAACGGTCGAGGAAACCGGTCCAGGGGTCGGGGACGCCGGGCGCGGAACCGGCTTCGACGGAGGTGACCGGGGTGCGGGGGCCGACGCCGACGGCGAGGGTGTCGGTGGTGCCGCAGACTTCGAGGCGGATGTCGTGGCCGGCGCCGTTGTAGCGGGTGGCGGTGGCGGTGGCCAGCGCCCCGCCGTCCAGGGTCAGGAGTACGGCCGCGGTGTCGACGTCGCCGGCCTCGGCGAAGAAGCTCGCGCCGCCGTTGGCCCCGATCGCGTACACCTCGGTGATCTCGTGGCCGGTGACCCAGCGCAGGATGTCGAAGTCATGGACCAGGCAGTCCCGGTAGAGCCCGCCGGACAGCGGGATGAACTCCGGGGGCGGCGGGGCCATGTCGGAAGTGATGGCCCGGGCGGTGTGCAGCCGCCCGATGCGCCCACGGCGGACGGCCTCGCGGGCGGCCCGGTAGCCGGGGTCGAAGCGGCGCTGGAAGCCCATCTGCAGGACGGTCCCGGCCGCCTCGACCTCCCGCAGGGCGGCCATGGTCCCGGCCAGGTCGGAGGCGATCGGCTTCTCGCAGAAGGCGGGCAGCCCGGCCCGCGCGGCCCGGCGGATCAGCTCGGCGTGCGCGGCGGTGGCCGAGGTGATGACGACGGCGTCCACGGCACCCGGCGCGAAGACCTCGTCCACGGACCCGAGAGCCCGGGCACCGGCCCCGAGCCGCTCGGCGGCCGCCGCGGCCCGCGCCGGATCGGCGTCGGCGATCAGCAGTTCCCGGACGTCGGCATGGTCGTGCAGGGTCGCCGCGTGAAAGGTACCGATGCGGCCGACGCCGAGCTGTGCAATGCGCATGGTGGTGAACACCCTTCCGTGGCAGGGGTGATGGTGAGGTGAGCGCGGACGGGGAGCTGGGGGAGGCGACCCCCCGCCCGCGCGGCTGACGGGACCTCACCAGGAGGCGACGTACTCCCTGATCGCGTCGCGCATGAACAGGTTGGACTCGCTGGCACGGTCCTCCCACGCGAAGACGCAGGCCGTCAGCGTGCCGTCGAAGCCGTTGTCCCGCAGCGCCTTGAACAGCTCGTCGAAGTCGACCTCGCCCTGGCCGATGTCCAGGTGCTGGTGGACCCGCGCCGCCGTGCCCGGCGGGTTGAGGATGTAGCGGTTGCCGGAGGACGCCGTGTGGTCGAGGACGTCGGCCAGGTGAACGTGGGTCAGCAGATCGCCCGCGTAGGCGATGATCCCCGGCGCGTCGTTGCCGATGTGGAAGGTGTGCGGCGCGCAGTAGAGGAACTTCACGTTCGGGTGGTTGATGCCACGGATCATGTTGACCGCGTCGTAGCCGTTCTCGATGAAGTCGTCCGGGTGCGGCTCGATGGCCAGCTGGATGCCCTCGCGCTCGAAGAGCGGCAGCAGCTCGTCCATCGACTTCCAGAACTGGGCCTCGCTGCGACTCGGTTCCTCCGGACGGCCGTTGAACTCCGAGATCATGCTGTCGACGCCCAGGTCGGAGGTGATCTGGACGGCCCGCTTCCAGTAGCGCACCGCCGCCTGCCGCTCGTCCTCGTCCGGCCCCGACCAGCGGAACAGCGGCAGTACGGAGGAGACGCCGACGCCGGCCGCGTCCAGCGCCTTGCGGAACTTCCGTACCGTGCCGTCATCGATGCGCGGGTGGCGGAAGAAGGGGATGAAGTCCTCGCGGGGGGACAGCTCGATCCAGTCGTAGCCCAACTCGGCTACCACGGCGGGCAGTTCCAGCAGCGGGATGTGACGGATCATGTAGGGGTCGAGAGCGATCTTCATATCGGCTCAGCTCCTGTACAGCGCGGGGCGCTCGATCAGCTCGACCTCGACCCGGTGGCCCTCGCTCTGCGCGCGGACGCCCGCCTCGCAGACGGCGGCGGCCGCGTAACCGTCCCAGGCGCTCGGGCCGGTGACCTCGCCGCGCCGGGTGGCGTCGACCCAGGCCTGCACCTCGCGGTCGTACGCGTCCTCGAAGCGCTCCACGAAGTCCGGGGCGACGGTGCCGCCCCAGCGGCCGGCGGTGTTGACGAGCAGGTCGTGGACATCGCCGATCCGGGCCGTGCCGTTCTCGCACACCGCCTCGGCCTGCACCTGGTAGCCGAAGCCGCAGCTGACGTTGATCTCGACGTCGACCAGCGCGCCGCCGTCCGTCTCGAAGATCACGAACTGCGGGTCGTCCAGGCCCTCCGGGGCACTCCCGGAGGCCTTCGGACGCAGCACCGTGACGGCGGTGATCTCCTGGTCCAGCAGCCAGCGGGTCACGTCCATCTCGTGCACGACCGAGTCGTTGATGAGCATGGCGTTGGTGAAGCCGGGCGGTACGGAGGCGTTGCGGTGCCGGTTGTGCAGCATCAGCGGGCGGCCCAGCTCGCCGGAGGCCAGCAGCGCCTTGAGCTTCATGTACTCCCGGTCGTACCGGCGCATGAAGCCGACCTGTACCCGGCGGTGCCCCAGCTTCTGCTCGGCCTCCAGCACCCGCAGCGCGGAGGCGGCGTCCGGGGTGAGCGGCTTCTCGCACAGCACGGGGAGGTCCTGCTCGAAGGCGGCCAGCAGCGTGGCCTCGTGCGCCGGGCCCGGCGAGGCGATGAGTACGGCGTCCACCCCGGGGTCGGCCATCGCCTGCGCCGGGTCGGTGTACGCCGCACAGCCCTCGAAGCCGCCGGCGATCGCCTTGACGCGCTCGGCGTCGATGTCCACGACGGCGGCGACGCGGGCACCGCTGATCACGTCGTTGATCCGGCGTACGTGGTCCGCGCCCATCCGTCCGGTGCCGATGACGGCGACGCCGAGTGTTCCCTGCTGAGTCATCTCGTCCCTCGAAGTAGTGGTCAGGCCCCGCAGGAGCGGAGGAACTTGCGGGTGCGCTGGGCGATCGGCAGCGGCTGGTCCGGCGGGCAGGGGTACATGTCCTGCTCGACGATGGCGAACAGGTCGACGCCCAGGTTCTGCGCGGCGACCAGCACCGGCTCCAGCGCGGGCACCCCACCCGGCGGCTCGCACATCACGCCGCGCTTGACGGCGGGCCCGAACGGGACGCCGTTCGCGACGACGTCGGCCAGGATCTCGGGGTCGACCTGCTTGAGGTGCAGGTAGCCGATCCGCTCCCCGTACGTCTCGATCAGCTTGACGCTGTCGCCGCCGCAGTAGGCGTAGTGCCCGGTGTCGAGGCACAGGTTGACCAGATCGGAGTCGGTCGCGTCGAGGAACTGCTCGACGTGCCGTTCGGTGTCGATGTGGGTGTCCGCGTGCGGGTGGACGACGATGTCCAGCCCGTACGTGTCGCGGACCTGCCGGCCCAGCCGCTCCATGCCGGTGGCCAGGTCGTGCCACTGCGCGCTGCTCAGCTCGACGTCGTCGATGATCTCGGCGGTCTTGTCGTCACGCCAGAAGGACGGGATGACGACCAGGTGCCGGGCGCCCATCGCCTGGGTGAGCGCCGCGACCTCGCTGACGTGGTTCCAGGTGGCGTCCCAGACGGCCTCGCCCTTGTGGAGGGAGGTGAAGACGGTCCCGGCGGAGACGGTCAGCCCCCGGCGGGAGGTCTCCTCGGTGAGCCGGGCCGGATCGGTCGGCAGGTATCCGTACGGGCCGAGCTCGATCCACGAGTACCCCGAGCCGGCGACCTCGTCGAGGAAGCGCTGCCAGGGGACCTGCTGCGGGTCGTCGGGGAACCAGACGCCCCACGAGTCGGGTGCCGAGCCGATCCGGATCCGGTCCAGAGCGGGGGTGGGGGCGGTCATGAGGAGGGCTCCTCTCACCGGTCTTCGCTGACCGGGGACATGGTCGGTGCGGATGGGGTGCCCGCGAAGCTCCGTCGGGTGAAGCTTCGCCGTCCGTCTGGGCGGTCGTCAATACGTGGTACTGACATTCGGACGTCCTGTCACGATGCCTTGCTCTCGGCGGCGACGTCGCCGAGCTCCGGCAGCCCCTCCACATCGACTCCGCGCACCTGCGCCAGCTCGTGCTTCAGCGCGGCCAGCTCGGCGCCGCCGGCCATGTGGTTGGTCAGATCCTCCAGGCTCACCTCGCTGCGGTCGGCGCTCAGTTCGAGTGTGCCGAGCCGCAGTACGGTGAAGTGGTCGCCGACCATATAGGCGTGGTGCGGGTTGTGGGTGATGAAGATGACGCCCAGGCCGCGGTCGCGTGCGGCCGCGATGTACTTCAGTACGACACCGGACTGCTTGACGCCGAGCGCGGCGGTGGGCTCGTCCAGGATCAGCACGCGGGCGCCGAAGTAGACGGCGCGGGCGATCGCCACGCACTGGCGCTGGCCGCCGGACAGGGTGCCGATGGGCTGGGCGAGGTCGTCGAGGATGATGCCCATGGCACGCAGTTCCTCGTCGGCGGTCTTCTTCATGGCCTCGATGTCCAGACGCCGGACCGGCCAGGGGCCGCGGGTCATCTCGGATCCGAGGAAGAAGTTACGCCAGACCGGCATCAGCGGCACCGTCGCCAGGTCCTGGTAGACGGCGGCGATGCCCTCGTCCAGGGCGGACCGCGGGGAGCTGAGCTTCACCGGCTTGCCGTCGATGAGGTACTCACCCTCGGTGTGCTGGTGCAGCCCGGAGATGATCTTGATGAGGGTGGACTTGCCGGCGCCGTTGTCACCCAGCACGCAGGTCACGTTCTGCGGCTTGACCACGAGATCGACGTCGTGCAGTGCGCGGATGTTGCCGTACGACTTGCCGATGGCCCTGAGCTCGACGAGGGGCGCGGGGGCGGTGGTGTCTGTCATGGCGGTCACCTCCGGGTCGCCTGGGAGCGGACCCACAGATTGATGAGGGTGGCGCCGAGCAGCATGACGCCGAGGAAGGCCTTGAACCAGTCGGGGTTCCAGTCGGCGTAGACGATGCCCTGGGTGACCATGCCGAACATGAAGGCGCCGAACACCGCGCCGATCGCGGATCCGTAGCCGCCCGTGAGCAGGCAGCCGCCGATCACCGCGGCGGCGATGTAGAGCAGTTCGTTACCGACGCCCTCACCGGACTGCACGGTGTTGAAGGCGAACAACTGGTGCATGCCGACGAACCAGGCGCCGAAGCCCACGGCCATGAACAGGGTGATCTTGGTGAACTTCACCGGCACACCGACCGCTCGCGCGCTGTCCCTGTTGCCGCCGACCGCGAAGATCCAGTTGCCGTACTTGGTGCGCAGCAGCACCCAGGTGGCCAGCGCGGCGAAGATCAGCCACCACACCACCGTGATCTTGAGCTCGACTCCGCCGACGGTGAAGCTGGAGGAGAAGACCTTCCTCGCCTGGTTGAAGCCCTCCATGTCGCTGATGTCGTTGGTCGCGACATTGCCGGTCACGAGTTTGGTGACCGCGAGGTTGATGCCCTGGAGCATCAGGAAGGTGCCGAGGGTGATCAGGAAGCTCGGCAGGCCCGTCCTCTCCATCAGCCAGCCGTTGAAGGCGCCGATGCCGAGCGACACGATGAGGGCGGCGATCACGCCCACCCAGACGTTCATGGTCAGTTGGTAGCTGACCATGCTGGCGGTCAGCGACGAGGTGATCACCGCGACACCGGCCGAGAGGTCGAACTCGCCGCCGATCATCAGCAGGGCCACGGGCAGAGCGATGATCCCGATGGTCGATGACTGATAGAGGATGGTGGCCATGGAACTGGCCTGCCGGAAGGTCGGAGCCACGGCGAAGAAGAAGAGGAACACCGCGACGACGCCGAGGAAGACGCCGATCTCGGGCCGCGCCAGCAGTCGGAACACCAGGGAACGCTGCACGGTCCGACCGTCGGTTTTCCTGGGGGCGGAGGCCGGCGGCGAAGCCGCCGCCGGCGCTGCCTGCTGGGGCATGGAGATCACCGCGTCCCGTTCTGTGCGAACTTCACGATCGGTCCCACGTTGTCCTTCGTGACGAACGCCGGACCCGTCAGCACCGGAGCGGCGCCGCCGCCGCTGTAGTTGGCGTTGTACTTGTAGAGCCACATCGCGTCGACGGCGAGGTAGCCCTGCAGGTACGGCTGCTGGTCCACGGAGAACTGGATCTTGCCGCTCTGAATGGCGTTGACCGCGGCCTTGTTGAGGTCGAAGGTGGCCACCTTGGCCTTGCTCCCCGCGTCGGACACCGACTGGAGGGCGGTCATCGCGATCGGCGCGCCGAGGGTGACGACCTCGTCGATGGAGCTGTCCTGCTGGAGCTTGGCGGTGATCGTCGACTTCACCGACGGCATGTCCGCACCATTGACGTACAGGATGTCGGTCTTGCCCTTGAAGGTCTTCTTCACGCCCGCGCAGCGCTCCTCCAGCGCGACCTGGCCCTGCTCCTGCTCGACGCAGATCGCGTGCTTGGCGCCGAGCGAGTTGAGCTTCGTACCGAAGGCCTGGCCGGCGATGATCTCGTCCTGGCCGAAGTACGACAGCACGCCGAGGCGCTTCCAGTCGGCGACGCCGGAGTTGAAGCCGACCACCGGGATGCCGGCCGCCTTGGCCTTGGCGATCTCGCTCTTCAGGGCGTCGGGATGGGCCAGGGTGACCGCTATGCCGGCGACCTTCTGGTCGATGGCGTTCTGGATCAGGTTGGCCTGGTTGGCGGCATTGGGGTCGCTGGAGTAGACAAGCTGGATGTTGTCCTTGGCCGCAGCCGCCTGGGCACCCTTGCGGACCAGGTCCCAGAAGGTATCGCCCGGGGCGGCGTGAGTGATCATCGCGACCTTGATGCGGGCGGTGGTGGCCTTGCCGGCGGAGGCGTTGTCGGCCGCCGTTGTGGCTTTCTTGCCGCCCGAGCTGCTGGAGCAGCCGGCGGCCAGAACGATGCCGGCCGCACAAGCGGCGGCGATGGCCATGGCCTTGCGGGTTCTGATCTTGCGTTCCATCGGTCCTGCACCTCGCTGCGGTGAGAGGGGGAAAGGAAGAGAGCGCGCTGGGCGTTAACGCTGCCGTTGCAGAACGGGAGCAAACTCCTCCCCCGAGCCGCTGTCAAGACTTTGTCAGGACATCAATTCATCTCGACGTAACGACACAGTAACGTCCTGCAGCTCAGAGGGTCCGGACGTTCGAATGTAAGGACATACTGTTGACATCGCTCCTGCGGCAGGACTACACCAGAGGGCGACACGGACGACAAGGAGCACAGCCCATGACCGAGCCGTACGACCTGATCACGATGGGCCGGATCGGGGTGGACATCTACCCCCTCCAGACAGGTGTGCCGCTGCCGCAGGTCGAGACGTTCGGGAAGTTCCTCGGCGGCTCGGCCACCAACGTCGCGGTGGCCGCCGCCCGGCTCGGCCGCTCCACCGCAGTGATCAGCCGCACCGGGAACGATCCCTTCGGCGAGTACTGCCATCAGGCCCTCAAGGAGTTCGGCGTCGACGACCGCTGGGTGACCCCGGTAGCCGCCTATCCGACGCCGGTCACCTTCTGCGAGATCTTCCCGCCCGATGACTTCCCACTGTACTTCTACCGCCTGCCCAAGGCCCCCGACCTGGAGATTCGTCCCGAGGAGCTGGACCTGGACGCGGTGCGCGAGGCACGCGTTTTCTGGATCACGGGCACCGGGCTCTGCGAGGAGCCCAGCCGTTCGGCGACTCTCACCGCGCTGGAGGCACGGGCCAGGAGCGGCATCACGATCTTCGACCTCGACTGGCGCCCGATGTTCTGGAAGGACCCCGCCGAGGCCCGTGGCTACTACACCCAGGCCCTGAAGCACGTCACCGTGGCGGTCGGCAATCTCGACGAGTGCGAGGTGGCCACCGGCGTACGCGAACCCATGGCCTGCGCCCGGGCGCTGCTCGACGCCGGCGTCGAACTCGCCGTCGTCAAACAGGGCCCCAAGGGCGTCCTCGCCGTGCACCGCGACGGCACCGTCGCCGAGGTGCCGCCGGTCCCGGTCGAGGTGGTCAACGGCCTCGGCGCGGGCGACGCCTTCGGCGGATCACTGGTGCACGGCCTGCTCGCCGGCTGGCAGCTGGAGCGGATCATGCGCTACGCCAACGCCGCCGGCGCCCTGGTCGCATCCCGGCTCGCCTGCTCGTCCGCGATGCCCACCGAGACCGAGGTCGAGGACCTCCTGCGAGAAGAGAGCGACCGTTGAGCATCAGCATCTCCGACCTGGTGAAGGTGCGGACCCAGCACCCGGAGGCGATCGCCGAGGCGGCAGCCAGACGCCTGCGACGCCCCCTGATCGGCGACAGCGGCCGGCTGATGATCGTCGCCGCCGACCATCCGGCGCGCGGCGCACTCGCCGTCGGCGACCGCAAGTTCGCCATGGCCAACCGCGCCGACATGCTGGAACGGCTCTGCGTCGCGCTCTCGCGCCCCGGCGTCGACGGGGTGCTCGCCACCGCCGACATCCTCGAGGACCTGCTGCTGCTCGGCGCCCTCGAGGGCAAGGTCGTCATGGGCTCGATGAACCGCGGCGGCCTGTCCGGCGCCGCCTTCGAGCTCGACGACCGCTTCACCGGCCACCGCGCCCAGGACATAGCCCGCCTCAACTTCGACGCGGGCAAGCTCCTCCTGCGTATCGACTACCAGGACGCCGGCTCCCTGACCACCCTGCTCTCCACCGCCCGCGCCATCGACGACATGGCCGAGCGGCACCTCCCGATCTTCGTCGAACCCTTCATCTCCCGCCGCCTCGACGGCAAGGTGGTGAACGACCTGAGCGCCGAGGCGGTCACCAAGTCGATCGCCATCGCCTCCGGCCTGGCCGGTACCTCCGCGTACACCTGGCTGAAGGTCCCGGTGACCAACGACGTCGACGAGATGGCCGCGGTCATGGAGACCTCGACACTGCCGGCCGTCCTGCTCGGCGGCGAGGTCGGCAAGGAGCAGGACGCCGCGTACGAGAAGTGGCGCAAGGCGCTGCGCCTGCCGACCGTCCAGGGCCTGGTCGTCGGGCGCTCGCTGCTCTACCCGGCCGAGGGAAGTGTCGAGACCGCCGTCGACACGGCCGTCGGTCTGCTGTGACGGAGACGGACAAGGGGAGGCTCGGACCATGACCAGCACCGAATACCACCTGGCGGCCGGCAAGGCCGCCGACGGCCCCTACGCCGTCGACATCGACCCCGGGCGGGCCGGCTGGGGATACTCCTCCCTGAGGATTCTCGAACTGCCGCCCGGCGGCTGGCACGACTTCGCCACCGGCGACAGCGAGTGGATCGTGCTGCCGCTGTCCGGCTCCTGCACCGTCGCCGTCGAGGGCGCGACCTTCCGGCTCGCCGGTCGCGAGAGCGTCTTCTCGGGCGTCAGCGACTTCGCGTACGTCCCCCGGGACGGGCACGTGTCGATCGCCAGCAAGGCCGGTGGGCGCTTCGCCCTCACCGGCGCGCGCTGCGAGCGGCGGCTGCCGGCCCGTTACGGGCCCGCCTCGTCGGTGCCGGTCGAGCTGCGCGGCAGCGGCAACTGCAGTCGCCAGGTCAACAACTTCGGCGCCGCCGGGGTCTTCGAGTGCGACAAGCTCATCGCGGTCGAGGTGATCACGCCGGCCGGCAACTGGTCCTCCTTCCCGCCGCACAAGCACGACGAGGACCGCGAGGGGGAGTCGCGGCTGGAGGAGATCTACTACTTCGAGATCGCGTCCGCCCACGGCAAGGTCGGCATCGGCTACCAGCGGGTCTCGCCGTCCGGCCACGGCCGCAACACCGACGTCCTCGCCGAGGTCCGCGACGGTGACGTCGTCCTGATCCCCGACGGCTGGCACGGCCCGTCCATGGCCGTCCCCGGCCACGACATGTACTACCTCAACGTCATGGCGGGGCCGGGCGCCGAGCGCGCCTGGCTGATCTGCGACCACCCCGACCACGCCTGGATCCGCGACACCTGGCCGCAGCAGCCCGTCGACCCCCGCCTGCCGCTCTACACCGCCGTCCCGGAAGCCCCCGCCCAGCCCTCCGCCGAGCCCCCAGCCGAGTCCCCCGAGAGGTCCCGATGAGCCAGTCCGTCCGCCGCCTGACCGTAGCCCAGGCGCTGGTGCGGTTCCTGTCCGCCCAGTACACCGAGCGGGACGGCGTACGCCACCGGCTGATCAGCGGGACCTGGGGCATCTTCGGCCACGGCAATGTCGCGGGCATCGGCCAGGCGCTCATCGAGGCCCAGGATGTGATGCCCTATCACCAGGGCCGCAACGAGCAGGCCATGGTGCACGCCGCCGTCGGCTACGCCCGCCAGCTCAACCGGCTCTCCGCGCAGGCCGTCACCACCTCCATCGGCCCGGGCGCCACCAACCTCGTCACCGGCGCGGCCCTGGCCACCGTCAACCGCATCCCCGTCCTGCTGCTGCCCGGCGACTCCTTCGCCACCCGGGTCGCCGACCCGGTGCTGCAGCAGCTGGAGCACCCCGTCTCCGGCGACATCTCGGTCAACGACGCGCTGCGGCCGGTGTCCCGCTACTTCGACCGGGTCGTACGTCCCGAGTCGCTGATCCCCGCCGCCCTCAACGCCATGCGGGTCCTCGCCGACCCCGCCGAGACCGGCGCCGTCACCCTCGCCATGCCGCAGGACGTACAGGCCGAGGCCTTCGACTGGCCCGAGGAGTTCTTCGCCGAGCGGGTCTGGCACGTACGCCGTCCGGCCGCCGACCCCGCCGCGCTCGCGGACGCCGCGGCAGCCGTTCGCGCGGCGCGCAGGCCACTGATCGTCGCGGGCGGCGGCGTCCACCACAGCGAGGCCGAGGAGGCGCTGAAGGCGCTGGCCGACGTCACCGGCATCCCCGTCGCCTCCACCCAGGCCGGCAAGGGCTCGCTGCGCCACGACCACCCCGCCGACCTGGGCGGCATCGGCCACACCGGCACCGCCGTCTCCGACGACCTGGCCCGCACGGCCGACCTGATCATCGGCGTCGGCACCCGCTACACCGACTTCACCACCGCGTCCTCCACCCTGTTCCAGGGCCCCGGCGTCCGGTTCCTCAACCTCAACGTCACCTCCTTCGACGCCCACAAACTCGGCGCCCTCTCCCTGGTCGCCGACGCCCGCGCCGGGCTCGAGGCGCTCACCTCGGCCCTCGCCGGCCACCGCGTGGACCCGGCGTACGAAGCCGAGTACCGCGCCGGCAAGGAGCGCTGGGACAGCGTGGTCGAGGCCGCCTACGCCGCCCCCGACGAGGACGCCCGCCCCACCCAGACCCAGCTGCTGGGCGCCCTGGACTCCGTGGTCGGCGACGACGACGTGGTCATCAACGCCGCCGGATCCCTCCCCGGCGACCTCCACAAGCTCTGGCGCGCCCGCAGCCCCCGCCAGTACCACTTGGAGTACGGCTACTCCTGCATGGGCTACGAGATCCCGGCCGGCATCGGGGTGCGGATGGCCGCGCCGCAGACGCCCGTCTGGTCGCTGGTCGGCGACGGAACGTATCTGATGATGCCGACCGAGATCGTCACCGCCGTCCAGGAGGGGATCAACGTCAACCTCGTCCTCATCCAGAACCACGGATACGCCTCCATCGGCGGCCTCTCCGAGGAGACCGGCGGCGAACGCTTCGGCACCGCCTACCGCTACCGGGCAGCCGACGGCACCTTCAGCGGCGACCCGCTTCCCGTGGACCTGGCCGCCAACGCCGCCAGCCTCGGCATGGACGTGATCCGCGCCGAGACCGTACGCGAACTGCGCGCGGCCCTCGCCGCGGCCCGCGCCTCCGACCGGCCGACCTGCGTCTACGTCGAGACCGACCCCACCCCGACCGCCCCCGCCGCGCAGGCCTGGTGGGACGTGCCGGTGGCCGAGGTCGCTTCCCGCGAGGCCGCCATCGAGGCCCGCAAGACGTACGAACGCCACGTCGCCGACCGCCGCCGCCACCTGTAACCAGCCCGTCCGGCGTTTGAGAACACCGCGCCCGAAGGGTGCGGAAACCACCCAGAAAGGCTCGCCCTCATGAGGACCATCACCCACTGGATCGGCGGCAAGCCCGTCGAGGGCACCTCCGACCGCTACGGCCCCGTATACAACCCGGCCACCGGTGAGCAGGACAAGCAGGTTGCCTTCGCCTCCGTGGAGGACGTGGACGCGGCCGTCGCTGCCGCGAGCCAGGCGTACGAGAGCTGGTCGCAGGTCTCGCTGGCCAAGCGCACCGGCATTCTGTTCAAGTACCGCGAGCTGCTGGACGCCCGGCGCGACGAGATCGCCGCGCTGATCACCGCCGAGCACGGCAAGGTGCACTCCGACGCGCTCGGCGAGGTCGCCCGGGGCATGGAGATCGTCGAACTGGCCTGCGGCATCGCCGAGAAGCTGAAGGGCGAGCTGTCCACCCAGGTCTCCGGCGGGGTGGACGTCTCCTCGATCCGGCAGCCGCTGGGCGTCGTCGCCGGCATCACGCCGTTCAACTTCCCGGCCATGGTGCCGATGTGGATGTTCCCGCTCGCCGTCGCCTGCGGCAACACCTTCGTGCTCAAGCCCAGCGAGAAGGACCCCTCCGCCTCCTTCCGGCTGGTCGAGCTGGCCTCCGAGGCGGGGCTGCCGGACGGGGTGCTCAACATCGTTCAGGGCGACAAGGTCGCGGTCGACCGCATCCTGGAGCACCCGGACGTGGCCGCCGTCTCCTTCGTCGGCTCCACGCCGATCGCCCGCTACATCCAGGCCCGCGCCATCGAGCACGGCAAGCGTGTCCAGGCCCTGGGCGGCGCCAAGAACCACATGCTGGTCCTGCCGGACGCCGACCTCGACTACGCCGCCGACCAGGCCATCAACGCCGCGTACGGCTCGGCCGGCGAGCGCTGCATGGCCGTCTCGGTGGTCGTGGCCGTCGGCGACACCGGCGACGAACTGGTCGGGAAGATCGCCGAGCGGGCCAAGAACCTCGTCATCGGCCCCGGCAACGACCCGGCCTCCGAGATGGGCCCGCTGATCACCGGCGAGCACCGCGACAAGGTCGCCTCGTACGTCACCGGGGCCGCCGCCCAGGGCGCCGAGGGCGTCGTCGACGGCACGGGGCTCACGGTCGAGGGCCACGAGGACGGGTTCTTCGTCGGCGTCTCACTGCTGGACAAGGTGCCGGTGACCGCCGACGCGTACAAGGACGAGATCTTCGGCCCCGTGCTGTGCGTGGTCCGCGCGGAGACCTACGACGAGGCCATCAAGCTGATCAACAGCTCGCGCTGGGGCAACGGCACCGCCATCTTCACCCGGGACGGCGGCGCGGCCCGCCGCTTCCAGCTGGAGGTGCAGGCGGGCATGGTCGGCATCAACGTGCCGATCCCGGTGCCGGTGGGCTACCACTCCTTCGGGGGATGGAAGGAGTCGCTCTTCGGCGATCACCACATCTACGGCAACGACGGCATCCACTTCTACACCCGTGGCAAGGTCGTCACCACCCGCTGGCCCGATCCCTCGGAGGGCGGCATCAACCTCGGCTTCCCCAGCCACAACTGAGGACGCCGGCGATGGACACAGGGGGAACAGGGAAGGTCTCTATGTTCGGACAATGTGATGTCTGAGTTCCATGGCGCCCGCACGGGCGGTTACTCTCCCCCTGTGTCCAAGCCAGAGTCCGCCCTCATCGACTTCGCCGTGGACCGGTCCAGCCCGGTCCCGCTCTACTACCAGCTCGCCCAGCAGCTGGAGGGCGCGATCGAGCACGGCCGGCTCTCCCCGGGCAGCCTCCTCGGCAACGAGATCGAGCTGGCGGGACGGCTGGGCCTGTCCCGCCCCACCGTCCGGCAGGCCATCCAGTCGCTGGTCGACAAGGGCCTGCTGGTACGCCGCCGTGGCGTCGGCACCCAGGTCGTGCACAGCCAGGTCAAGCGCCCGCTGGAGCTGAGCAGCCTCTACGACGACCTCCAGGCCGCCGGCCAGAGCCCCGCCACCCACGTGCGCCGCAACGAGGTCCAGGCCGCCTCCGCCGAGGTCGCCGCCGCGCTCGGTATCGCGGAGGGCAGCGATGTGGTCGTGCTGGAACGGCTGCGGTCGACGTACGGCGAGCCCATGGCGTACATGACCAACTACCTGCCCACCGACCTCCTCGACCTCGACACCGACAAGCTGGAGGCCACCGGCCTCTACCGGCTGCTCCGCGGCGCCGGCGTCACCCTGCACAGCGCCCAGCAGGCCATAGGCGCCCGCAGCGCCACCGCCGAGGAGAGCGAACTGCTCGCCGAGGAGGCGGGCGCGGCACTGCTGACGATGCGCAGGACGACGTACGACGACAAGGGCCGCGCGGTCGAGTACGGCACGCACATCTACCGGGCCTCGCGCTACGCCTTCGAGTTCCAGCTCCTCGTACGCTCCTGACCCTCCCCCGACCTTCGGCCGGGGCTGACGAGCGCCGCCGCACCAGGCCCGCCGGTGAGGCAGAATCTCAGGGGAACCATCCGCGCCGAGCCCGCCCACCCGTACCCGATCCGGAGAGACGACCTGAGTCGATGAGCACGTACCGTGACCGGACCTACCGGGGCGCCACAGCACGTTCGTCGAGCAGCAGCACACTGCTGAGCACGGTGGGCCGGCGGGAGCGCCGGTCCCATCTCACCGCACCGCGTGTGCCGACCGTCGGGATCGACATCGGCGGGACGAAGGTGATGGCCGGGGTGGTCGACGCCGACGGCAACATCCTGGAGAAGCTGCAGACGGAGACGCCGGACAAGTCCAAGAGTCCCAAGGTGGTCGAGGACACCATCACCGAACTGGTCCTGGACCTGTCCGAGCGGCACGACGTGCACGCCGTGGGCATCGGGGCCGCCGGCTGGGTGGACGCGGACCGGTCCCGGGTGCTCTTCGCGCCCCACCTATCGTGGCGGGACGAGCCGCTCAAGGACCGGCTGACCGAGCGCCTGCTGGTCCCGGTGATGGTGGACAACGACGCGAACACCGCGGCCTGGGCCGAGTGGCGCTTCGGCGCGGGGCGCGGCGAGAACGACCTCGTGATGATCACCCTCGGCACCGGCATCGGCGGGGCGATCCTGGAGGACGGCCAGGTCAAGCGCGGGCGTTATGGGGTGGCCGGGGAGTTCGGCCACATGCAGGTCGTACCGGGCGGGCACCGCTGCCCGTGCGGGAACCGGGGCTGCTGGGAGCAGTACAGCTCGGGCAACGCCCTGGTCCGGGAAGCCCGGGAGCTGGCGCTGGCGGAGTCGCCGGTCGCGTACGGGATCATCGACCGGGTCGGCGGCAACGTGGCCGACATCACCGGGCCGCTGATCACAGAGCTGGCCCGCGAGGGCGACGCCATGTGCATAGAGCTGTTCCAGGACATCGGGCAGTGGCTGGGCGTGGGCATCGCCAACCTCGCGGCCGCCCTCGACCCGTCCTGCTTCGTGATCGGCGGCGGCGTCAGCGCGGCCGACGACCTGCTGATCGGCCCGGCGCGGGAGGCCTTCCGCAGGCATCTCACCGGGCGCGGCTACCGGCCGGAGGCCCGTATCGCCAAGGCGCAGCTCGGCCCGGAGGCCGGGATGGTCGGGGCCGCGGACCTGGCGCGCCTGGTGGCCCGGCGCTTCCGGCGGGCGAACCGCCGCAGGGTGGAGCGGTACGAGCGATACGCGGGAGTGTTCGGCAAGTGAGCACCGTACGCATGGCAACCCCGAGAAAGCCGCCGCGCTGGGTCCAGTGGACGGTCGTACCGCTGCTGGTCCTCGTGCCGATCGGCTATGTGATCATCTCGGCGGAGCAGAGCCGGGACGGCGGCGAGGAGAAGCAGAAGCAGGCCGCCGCGACCACCATCACGCACTACTGGCCCACCAGGGTGCAGCGCCGGATCTACGAGATCCCGATCCCGGGCGGGTCGCAGCAGGTCGGCTATCTGGAGACCAACTCCTGGGCGACCAGCACCCTTTACGTGCAGTTCCAGACCAGCGCGGGCGGCCTCGACACCTTCCTGGCCCAGGTCGGCACCAGCCGCGAGGCGCTGAAGGACGGCACCGTCACGGTCACCGCGAAGCAGCAGCGGACGGTCCGCTGGGCCTTCGCCGCCGGGGAGGACTGGGCCGGGGTGAAGCTGACCCAGCACGGCGACAAGCCGGACCACCGGATCACCGTGGACCTGAAGAATCCGAACTACCCCATGGTCTATGTCGTGTCCACGATGAATTTCTGAACCCAGGGGGCGGTGGCCCCGGGTCCAGGTTCCCTCGGTAGCGTGACGCGGGTGAGCGACGAGAACATGACCCTCCAGCACCGGTTCGACGGCCCCGAGGACGCTCCCGTACTCGTACTCGGTCCCTCCCTGGGCACCACCTGGCACATGTGGGACCGCCAGGTGCCCGAGCTGACCCGGCAGTGGCGCGTCCTGCGCTACGACCTCCCCGGCCACGGCGGAGCCCCCGCGGAGCCGGCCACCGCCACCGCCGAGCTGGCCGACCGGCTGCTCGCCACCCTCGACGGGCTCGGCATCGACAGCTTCGGCTACGCCGGCTGTTCCATCGGCGGCGCCGTCGGCACCCAGCTCGCCCTGCGCGCCCCGCACCGGGTCGCCTCCCTCGCCCTGATCTCCACCTCCGCCCGCTACGGCACCCCCGACGAGTGGCGGCAGCGCGGCGTGATCGTCCGGGCCAACGGACTCGGCCAGATCGCGCACGGCGCCCCCGAGCGCTGGTTCGCCGACGGCTTCCGGGCGACCCAGGGCGCCATCGTCGAGTGGGCGGTGCAGATGGTGCGCACCACGGACCCCGGCTGCTACATCGCCGCCTGCGAGGCCATGGCCGCCCACGACCTGCGCGAGGAACTGGCCCGCATCACCGTGCCGACCCTCGTCCTCGGCGGCGCGGAGGACCCCGTCACGCCCCCGGCCGACGCACGGGTCCTGGTCGCCGGCATACCGGACGCGCGGCTCGCCATCGTGCCGGGCGCCTCGCACCTCGTCCCGGTCGAGCAGCCCGCCGCCGTCACCGACCTTCTCGTACGGCACTTCGGCACCGCCTGGGCCGGGCCGCCGGTGCTCGTGCCGGTACCGGTGGCCGAGCCCGTCGCCGCTCCCGTTTCCGTCGCCGCCCCTGCCGCGCCCGAACCGGCCGGGCCGGCGGGGGAGGTGCGCCCGGACCCGTACGAGGCCGGGATGAAGGTGCGCCGCGAGGTGCTGGGCGACGCGCACGTGGACCGGGCGGGCGCGGGCGCCGACGAGTTCACCGAGGACTTCCAGGAATTCATCACCCGCTACGCCTGGGGCGAGATCTGGACCCGCGAGGGCCTCGACCGCCGCACCCGCAGCGTCATCACCCTCACCGCCCTCGCCTCCCGGGGCCACTACGACGAACTGGCCTTCCACACCCGGGCCGCACTGCGCAACGGGCTCAGCCCCGCCGAGATCAAGGAGGTGCTGATGCACACCGCCGTCTACTGCGGGGTGCCGGCCGCCAACTCCGCCTTCGCGGTCGCGCAGCGCGTTATCCAGGAAGAAACAGCACCACGTTGATGATCTCCGGGCGGGCCCCGGTCGGCCATCATGGACACCATGAAGCTGACCAAGAAGGGCCACGCCTGCGTCCGGCTGGAGAAGGACGGGCGCACGCTCGTCATCGACCCCGGTACTTTCAGCGAGGAGGACGCCGCCGTGGGCGCCGAGGCCGTCCTCGTCACCCATGAACACCTCGACCACTTCAACGAGGACCGACTGCGGGCCGCGCTGGAGGCCAGCCCCGAGGCCGAGATCTGGACCCTGAGCAGCGTCGCCGAGAAGGTCGCGGCGGCCTTCCCGGGCCGGGTGCACACGGTGGGGGAGGGCGACACCTTCTCCGCCGCCGGGTTCGACATCCAGGTGCACGGCCAGCTGCACGCCGTGATCCACCCGGACATCCCGCGCATCACCAACGTCGGCTACCTGGTCGACGGCAGCGTCTTCCACCCGGGCGACGCGCTGACCGTACCGGACAGCCCGGTCGACACCCTGCTGCTCCCGGTGCACGCGCCGTGGAACAAGATCAGCGAGGTCATCGACTACGTACGCGAGGTCAAGCCGCAGCGGGCGATCGACGTGCACGACGGGCTGCTGACAGACATCGGGATCATGGTCTACAACAACGGGCTCGGCCCCAACGGCCCGGGAATCGGCGGCGCCGAGCACGGTCGGCTCACGCCGGGCGAGAGCCTCGACCTCGGCTGAAGCACCGCTCCCTCCGACTGTCAGAGGCGGGCGGTACATTCGAGGGCATGCGCATCGCCACATGGAACGTCAACTCGATCGCCGCCCGCCTTCCCCGGCTGCTGGCCTGGCTCGAAGGCTCCGGCACGGATGTGCTGTGCATCCAGGAGACCAAGTGCACCGAGGAGCAGTTCCCCTTCGACGAGCTCCGCGCGATCGGCTACGAGGCCGCCGTCAACTGCACCGGCCGGTGGAACGGGGTGGCACTGCTCTCCCGCGTCGGCCTGGCGGACGTGGTGAAGGGCCTGCCCGGCGGCCCGCTCTACGAGGAGGTGGAAGAGCCGCGTGCGGTGTCCGCCACCTGCGGTCCGGTCCGGGTCTGGTCGGTCTACGTGCCCAACGGCCGTGAGGTCGAGCACGACCACTACGCGTACAAGCTCCGCTGGTTCGAGGCGCTGAAGGCCGCCACGGCCGAGGACACGGCCGGCGAGCGCCCCTTCGCCATCCTCGGCGACTACAACGTGGCGCCGACCGACGAGGACGTCTACGACCCGGCGGTCTTCGAAGGCCTGACCCATGTCACCCCGGCCGAGCGGGCCGCCCTGGCCACGCTGCGCGAGGCCGGGCTGAGCGATGTGGTGCCCCGCCCGCTGAAGTACGACCGCCCGTACACGTACTGGGACTACCGGCAGCTCGCCTTCCCCAAGAACCGGGGCATGCGCATCGACCTCGTCTACGCCAACCAGCCCTTCACCAAGGCCGTCGGCGACGCCTACGTGGACCGCGAGGAGCGCAAGGGCAAGGGCGCCTCGGATCACGCCCCGGTCGTGGTCGACCTCGACGTCTGAGCCGGCCGGGGGAAGCCCACGGCGAACCGCCCGCCGACCCGGCGCTGGAACTCCACATAGCCGCCCCGGAGCGCCGGCGGGCACGGCAGGTGCAGCGTGGCCGGGGCCCGGACCTCGCGCAGGTCGACCACGAGCGCGTCGTCCGGCAGCCCGGCGAGTACGGACGCCAGCTCCGGGTCCATGCCCGCGTCGGACCCGGCGCGGGCCTGCGGCACCGGCGTGCCGCGCAGGTCGGGGCGGTACGACATGACGTGCGAGGCCTCGGTCAGGCGCTCCAGCAGCAGGCTCTCGTCGTCGGCCGCGCGCAGCGCCGCCAGCCCGGCCCGCGCCAGCGCGGAGACCCAGGCGACCAGAGACGGGGCGGCGTAGGCCCACGTCTCGTGGAAGACCCCGGCACCCGACGCCGCGAACACCCGGCCCCACGCCCCGCTCGTACAGTCCACGTCCACGAACAGCGCGTCCCCGCCCGCCTCATGGATCAGATGGGCCGATCCCGGCGGCCCGGTCGCCCACCCGCCCGACGCCAGCCCCCGCTCCGGCGCGAGCCGGTACTCCTCGCTCTCCGCGATCCGGAACGCCCGCACCCGCCGCGCGAGCTGCCGTACACCGGCCGGCAACGGCACGCCCCACGCGTCGATCTCGGCGTCCGTGGCCCCCGATGCCAGCCGCACCACTCCCGGCGCGCTGTGGGCGAGCTGCGCCAGTAACCGCCAGGCGCGGTCGGCGGCCTCGCGCTCGTGGTGTTCGTCGCGCATTGCATGCCCCTTCGATCGCCGGGCATCCTTACGTAACGTATTGTGCGGCAACAGAACGTATACAACGTGTCGTTCCCCGGCATGTGCCAGGCTGAGCGCATGGACATCCCGTTCCTGGACAAGTGGCTCAAGCGGCGCGCGGGGCAGGGCGAAGCCCGCGGTGTGGCCGTGATCGGTCCGATCGCCGACGACCCGCAGGGCGTGGCGGAGCTGCTGGCGGAGTGCGGGTTGCTGCGTGAGCAGGCCGCGTCCGCAGGGGTCGAACTCGACGACACGGCCGCGTCGTTGGAGCGCCTGGACCAGTTGCTGCCGCGCTGGCGCGACGACCCTGAGGAGGTGCCCTGGCTGGGCAACGACGCCGGCCTCTACCTCGGCACCGTCATCATCCGTACCGTGCCGGGCGCGGCCTGGCGGGTGTGGCCCAACGGGCAGCCGGTGGTGACGCTCGACTCCGGACGCGAGGTCGATGTCGTCGACATCGGCCACGGCTGGGCCGAGAGCGGCACGCCGGAGCTGTCGCAGGCCTACGCCGAGGTGTCGTAGGGCTGGGGAGCGCCAGGCCCCAAGCCCCGGCGCGGTCAGATCACTCGTTCGGCGCCGTCCCTCAAGGCCTCGAAGTACCGCTCGAAGCCGGCGGATAACGTGGCCGGCGGGGTCGGCGCAAACCGGTAGACCAGCGACGCGTGCGGGTCGCTGCGCGCGCCGATGACCGCCACGAAGGAGGCGTCGTCCAACCGGATCATCCGCCAGACCGGCGGCGTCCGGTAGCGGTAGACCTCCAGCTTCAGGGTGCCCTCCTCGGCCAGCTCGCCGAGCAGTTCCTCCGCGAAGCGCAGGCTCGCCGAGAAGAAGCGGGCCGTCTCGCCCACCTCCTCGGCGATCCGGGAGACCGCCGGGCTCTCGTGATGCAGCACCATGATGCGTACCCGTGGCACGCATTCACGGTCCGGGCGCGTTAACGCCCTCCGCAGCAGCGAATCGCCCATCGCGATCATGCCCAGGGCCCGTACGGCGACCACATCCGCCGACCGGGCGTTCTCCGCCGCCTGCCGGATCTCCGTCACCGCCTCCGCCTTCGTACGCGACACGGCCGCGACCTGCGGATGCTCCAGCAGATCCAGCGGCCCGGACTGGCTGAACCGGACCGGCGCGAGCCCCATCAGCATCCGCGCCTCGTCAGGCATACGCAGGCCGGCCGCGATCCGTTCAAAGACGTCGATCCGCACCACCACCCGCCGGTTGCGGACGATTTCGTTGACGCGCCCCTGCAACAGCCCGGTGGCGGCGGCGATTCTCGACTGGCTCGCCCCGCCGTACTGCTGGGCGAAGCGCAGGATCGCGCCAGCGTCGCGGCCGCGCAGGGCCTCGCGTATCTCGGTCCGCTGCCAGGCCCAGTCGGGTATCTCCACGAAATCTCCGGAAGGCGGAGAAGGGGGAGAAAGCGGAGAAGACGGAGATGCTGGACCAGACATGGGTGAACTCTCCCGCCCGCGCAGACGGCCCCCAGTCGAGTTACCAGGGGGTATATCGCAGTGAGAATAGCGCGGGGGTATCGCTTTCACAGGGTCTTCACGAGATGCTCAGCGCCACCTGCCCCACAAATGAGGTGGACATATGCGTGAAAACCTGGCTGCTCAGGCACCAATCCATCGAGATACCGGTGAGGCGCCCACCGACGGAATACCCCGGAATACCGCGCCCGAACCGGCCGAACCGGCCCAGCCCGTCGAACCCGTGGATTACCCGCCGATCACCCTGCTCGTCGGCGAAGTCTTCCTTCCCTGCGACGAGCAGGCCCCGCGTCAGGCCCGCCGCATCCTCGACGCGACCCTGGACGTGTGGGGCCTCGACCACCTGATGGAGACGGCGAGCGTGGTGCTCGCCGAGCTGGTCACCAACGCCGTACGACACGCGGGCGGCCGCCAGATCGGTCTGACGCTGTGGCGCAGACTCACTCTTGTGCACATCTCGGTACGCGACTGCTCCCGCTCTCTGCCCTGCCTGATCCTCACCGGGCCGTTCCCCACCACGGCCGAGGGCAGCCGCGGGCTTCAGCTGGTCGCCGCCTACACCTTCCGCTGGGGTACGGAACTCCTCCCGGGCGGCAAGCGTGTCTGGGCCGAGATCGCGGTCTGACGGACCGTCCGGCGGTGCATGATGTCGGCATGGACTCCCTGCAGCAGATGCCGAACATCGGAGCGGTCCTCGCAGAGCGCCTGCGCCGCGCCGGTGTGACGGACGCCGACGAGCTGCGCCGCCTCGGCGCCGGCCGGGCCTTCGAGAAGATCCGGGCGGAGCTCCCGGAGGACGCCTGCACGCACACCCTGCTCGCCCTGGAGGGCGCGATCCGCGGGACTCGGTGGACCGCCATCCCCAAGCCGGAACGGGACACCCTCGTCGACCGCGTCCTTGGCTGACGCAACTCCTGGGCATAAACCTCCCTTGACCATGTGCATACGGTATTCACAGTGGCAGCACAGTGCGGGCATGGGCAGATGGGATTGGCTCGTGGGACAGCTGATATCCGGGCGTCTCGTGCGCCGGACCTTTGAGGAGCTACTGACCCATGACTCGTGTCCTGAGGACTCGCCGCCGGACGGTCCCCGCCGCCGTCGCACTACTGGCTGCCTCGACGCTGTTGCTGGCCGGCTGTGGCTCGGGCTCATCGTCCAGCAGCAGCGGAACCCAGCCGAGCAGCACCGCCTGTCCGAGCGGCCGCCCCGGCGGCGGCTTCGGCGGATCGGGCCGGCCGTCCGGTATGCCGACCGGAAAGATGAGTGGCCGGCCGTCGGGGATGCCCTCGGGCCGGCCGAGCGGCATGCCGTCCGGTGGCTTCGGCGGCCGGGGCGGCTGCGGTGGTGGCGGCGGCCAGGCCAGCGCCGCGCCGCAGGCCTCCAGCTCCTGAGCCCCGTGCGCTGAGCAACTGAGCGGAGCCCCCGGGTCGGTGACCCGGGGGCTCCGCCATGTCAGCTCACCGGCACAGAGAGCGTGGACGGATCGCCGGCCGGAGACGAGAAGGTGATCGTCGACAGTGCCGGATTGTGCTCGATGTACAGCGGGTCGACGGTGTCGATCACCAGCGCCAGCCGGTGCCCCTTCGGGACGTCGTACGCCGTGGAGAACAGCTCGAGGTCGACGCCGAAGGACCTGCCCGCCGTCCGGTCGGTGAAGGTGTACGGCGCGTGCGTCACGAGCTTGCCGGTGCCGAGCGCGTCCACGTCGTAGAGATAGGCGACGAAGGTTCCCGTGGCCGCGGCCGGGCTGATGGTGGTGTGCAGCTTGACGGTGCCCCGGATGTGCTGGGCGCTGCTGTATGTGCCGGACCGCCAGACCGCCGCGACGGCGCGCGGCAGCAGCGGTACCGAGACGACCGGAGGGATCTGGGCGATCTGGTCGAGCAGGCTGGTCAGGAAGATGGTGCCGCCGTCGGCGCCGGAGTCGACGTTCGCCAGGATCCGCTTGGTGGTGGCCAGCGGGATCGTACGGGTCGCGGCCGGGACCGCCGACCAGCTCCGGTAGCCCTCGTAACCGCCGGATCCGGTGCGGGACTTGAGCTGGACGGGCTGCTCGGCGTCGATGCCGTTCGCGGATCCCCTGAGGTAGTGGTCGAACCAGCGCCGGGTGTCGGTCCATACGTCGTTGGGCAGCCCGAGCAGTCCGGTGGCCTCGCTGGTGGCGTGGTCGCCCGGGCGCAGCTCCAGACGCTTGGGGCCGGTCAGCTTGTCGTAGAACTCGGCGTACGAGTTGGGCGGGAAGATCGAGTCGCCCCAGCCGTTGGCCAGCATCACCGCGGCTCCGTTGGCGTTGAGCCGGTCCAGGTAGGTGATGGGGGAGCGCAGCTTGCCCCAGGCGCGCATCTGGTCCTCCTTGTCATAGCGGGAGGTCAGGAAGTCGGAGAGGATCTGCCGCAGTTCGGCGCTGGGGTGGCCGGTGAGATACGCGGCCCCGCCGAGCAGCGCGACCGCCTGCAGATGCTGGGTGCGGCCGGAGAAGATGGAGTCGACCAGGTCGGCCCAGCCGCTGAGCGAGGCGACCGCCTTGATGCGGGGATCGGCGGCCGCGGCGAGCAGGCTGATCCCGGCGCCGTACGACACGCCCGCCATGCCGATCCGGTCCGGGTCGGCCGGGGTGTGGGCCAGCGCCCAGTCGATGACCTGGGTGGCGTCGGCGGTGTCCTTGGGGCCGGCCACGTCGATCTCGCCGCCGGAGCTGCCGAAGCCGCGCGGGGTGTAACTGACCACCACATAGCCCGCGCCGGCGAGCTTCTGGGCCGCGACGGTGTACTGCGCCTCATTGAGGCCCCAACTGCTGGGCAGCACCAGCAGCGGATAGCGCTGCGAGCCGTCGTAGCCGCCGGGGGTGGTCACGCTGCTCTGGAGGGTGATCCCGCCGGATCCGGGGATGTCGACGGACCTCACCGTCGGGGCGGACGCGATGGCGGTGACGCCGGCGGTGGTTCTCGCGGGCGAGGCGTATGCGGTCGGTGCCGTGATTCCCAGCGCGGTGGTGGCGAGCAGGGCTGCGGAGACAGAGGCTGCTGCGGTGCGGTGAGTTCCCATGTGCGGCTCCAGTCACGCCGGATGCTAAGTGACTGGAGAGTAACCTCGTCGGATTACCGAGGGTAATACTCGTGAGTGTTACGCACGAGTAACGATTGGTCGACTGCCCTGAAGGAACGTCAGTCCGCTGAGCGAACTGTCGTCCCGGCCATTGACACCCGCCCCGCGTGCGCTGAATCTGAGCACGTCAGCGTCGACACAGGGGGAGGGTCACAGATGCGCAGACGCACACTGGTCCGGGGGGTCGCCGCACTCGGCGCCACCGTCGCACTCACCGCAGGCAGCGCCATTCCGGCCGCCGCCCACGACCACGGTCATGGCGGCGGCCGCGGTTATGTCGCCCTCGGCGACTCGTATACGGCCGGACCGCTCATCCCGGTCCAGACGGACGCCAACTGCCTTCGCTCCAGCAGCAACTACCCGTCCCTCGTGGTGCAGCGGCTCGCCCGCACCGCCCTCACCGACGTGAGCTGCAGCGGCGCCACCACGAAGGAGATGTGGCAGGCGCAGGGCACCAACCCGCCGCAGCTCGACGCGGTCACCAGGGCGACCGAGCTCGTCACGCTCCAGATCGGCGGCAACGACGTCGGCTTCGGGAGCATCATCGCCACCTGCGCCGGCGTCGCCGCCACCGACCCGACCGGCAGCCCGTGCCGGGCGCACTACAACGCGAGCGGCACGGACCAGCTCCAGACCAACATCCGCGACACCGCCCCCAAGGTCGCGGCCGTCCTCGCCGGCATCCACCAGCGCGCCCCGCGCGCCCGCGTCGTCGTGGTCGGCTACCCGGACCTGCTCCCCGACAGCGGCGTCGGCTGCCGTCCCTCGGTGCCCTTCGCCGACGGCGACTTCGCGTATCTCCGCGACACCGAGAAGGGGGTCAACGCCATGCTCGCCCGTCAGGCGCGGGCCGCCCACGCGACGTACGTCGACACCTACACCCCGACCATCGGCCACGACATGTGCCAGGCCCCCGGCGTCCGCTGGATCGAGCCGCTGACCCCGGCCTCGCCCGCCGCCCCCGCGCACCCCAACGCCCTGGGGGAGCAGGCCATGGCGGCCGCCGTCCTCGACCGGCTCTGCGTCAGGCAGCCGGCCGGCTGATCACCACCGAGGCCGCCACCAGGGCCGCGAGGATCAGTCCGGTGGCGAGCACGGGGATGCCGGTGAAGGTCATGGCCAGCACCAGCGCCGCCGCGACGGGGGACAGCAGGTTGTGGAGGAGCGGCACATGATGCGGCCGGATGTGCAGGACGTACAGCACGAGCAGGAACACCGTGACCGGCACGGTCACGGTGGCCCCCGCCGCGGTGTGCGAGATGTGGGCGTGGTGCGTGGCGTAGTCGATGTTGACCGCCAGCCCCGCGCCCACGGCCGCCGCCGAGGCGAAGATCAGGTAGTGGCCGTAACCCCACGGGATGCCGGCCCGGTTGGAGGTCAGGAACTGGGCCGCGGGCTTGGCGAAGTACAGCCACCAGACGGAGAAGACGATCAGCAGGCCGCCGCCGGCCACGCTGAACAGGGCGAGCGGGGTCTCCCGCTCGTCGATCGCCTGCTGCACCGCCAGCGTCGCCGCGAGCACCGACTCGCCCAGGACGATGAGGGTGAACAGGCTGTAGCGCTCGGCGATGTGGTGCGGATGCCACGGGGTCTGCCCGGCGGCCTCGGACCAGATGGGGACGCAGACGTCCAGCAGCCCGAGGGCCACGAAGGCGGCGGTCTGCCACGAGTGGGGCAGGAAGAGCCAGCCGGTCCAGGCGCACTGGATGGCGACGGTCCCGACGGCGTAACGCAGGGCGGTCGCGCGCCCCTGCGGGTGGGAGCGCGCCGCCCGCAGCCACTGCGAGACCAGCCCGGTCCGCATGATGACGTAACCGATCACCGGCAGCGTGAAGTCGTGCTCGGTGAAGGCGCGCGGGACCCCGGCGGCCAGGATCAGGATGCCGGTGATCTGGACGAACGTGGTCAGCCGGTACGGGACGTCGTCGACGTCGTACGCGGACGCGAACCACGTGAAGCCCATCCAGGCCCACCAGATCGCGAAGAACACCATGAGGTAGCTGACCACCCCGGTCGACGCGTGGTCTCCGGACAGCGCGTGGTGCAGTTGCGCCGCCACCTGGGCCACGGCGACCACGAAGCACAGGTCGAAGAGCAGCTCCAGCGGGGTGGACGCGCGATGCGGCTCCGCGGGGTCGCGGGCCGTCATCGGGCGCAGCCAGGCGGTTCTCGGGGCGGTGGTGTTCGGTCGGCTCACGCCGTCATTCTGCCGTTATGGCTGCCGCACGGCTGTTCGGCGTGGATGCCGCCCGGGTGACGTCGGCGACGACCTCCACGACGTCGGGGCCGTACGCCTGCGAGTTGACCACCTTCAGCAGCAGGCAGAAGGAGCCGTCCAGCCCGTACTTGCGGGCCAGGCGCGGGTAGTGGCGGGCGAGATAGCGCACGGCCGCCTGGTTGGTGATCGCGGTCTGGCCGCTGGAGAGGAAGACCGGGCGGCTGTTCCCGGTGTTCTCGTCGGCGGCGAGGCGGGCCAGGAGTATGTACTCCACCGAGCCCTTGTCCAGGCGGTAGGTCTCGCCGTCGATGGTGAAGGCGCCCCGGTCCGGGCCGATGCTGTCGGGGTTGACCTCGACGCCGGGGAGCATGGAGCGAAGGTGGGCCGCCATGCGCTGGTTGGACACCGGACCGCCGATGCAGAACTCGGTACGTGCCCCGAAGCCCTGCCACGCCGTGTCGTGCGGCAGGATCTCGGCGTGCGCCCGGCAGTCCTTGATCAGCGCGGCCAGCTCGATCAGCGCGAAGACGTCGTGGCGCGCCACGCTCCACTCCCGTGCGCCCGGGTCGCGGTTGACCACCAGCAGGCACTCGGAGCCGGTGGGCAGCCCGAAGAAGCGCTGTTGGCGGTGGAGTTTGCGGCGCCACAGGTAGGTGCGGACGAACCAGCCCAGCGCTGCGCTGATGGCGCTGGCGGCAAGGCCCAGGATGATGTTGCGGACGTCGTCGCTCATGAGCGCGAATCGTAGCGGCGTTCGAGGTGACGTGTTCCTGACGGAGGAGACGAATCCCGTTAGGCTGCGCAGACGGTCGCGGTCGTCAAGTGGAGGTCCCCGTATGCGTCGTCGCCATGTGTCGCTGCTCGCCGTCGGAGCGGCCCTGATCTCGGTGGGCGCGGCGCCCCCGAACCAGGCCGCGCCCTCGACACCGGCGAAGGTCCCGGTGGCCGTCGGCTACGGCGGCGCCGTCGCGAGCGTGGACGCCGACGCGTCGGCCGCCGGCATCGAGGTACTGCGGCAGGGCGGCAACGCGGTCGACGCCGCCGTGGCCACCGCCGCAGCGCTCGGCGTCACCGAGCCGTACTCCTCGGGCATCGGCGGTGGCGGCTACTTCGTCTACTACAACGCCCGCACCCACAAGGTCTCCACGATCGACGGCCGCGAGACCGCCCCCGCCAGCGCCACCGACCAGCTCTTCGTCGAGAACGGCCAGGCCATCCCCTTCGACGCCGCCGTCACCAGCGGCCTGAGCGTCGGGGTCCCCGGCACCCCCGCCACCTGGTCGACGGCGCTCAACACCTGGGGCTCCAAGTCCCTCACGTCGGTCCTGCGGCCCGCCGAGCGCATCGCCCGCGACGGCTTCACCGTCGACGACACCTTCCGCAGCCAGACCGAGTCCAACCAGGCCCGCTTCGCCGACTTCCCCGACACCGCCAAACTCTTCCTCCCCGGCGGCGAACTCCCGGTCGTCGGCTCCACCTTCACCAACCCCGACCTCGCCAGTACGTACGAGGAGCTGGGGAAGAAGGGCGTCAAGGCCGTCTACTCCGGCGACATCGGCGCCGACATCGTCAAGACCGTCCGCAACCCGCCCGTCGACCCGGCCTCGAGCCGCGTCGTGCGCACCGGCGACCTCACCGCCGCCGACCTGAAGGCGTACCGGGCGAAGCAGCAGGCCCCGACCGAGGTCTCCTACCGCGGCCTGGACGTCTACGGCATCGCCCCCTCGTCCTCGGGCGGCACGACGGTCGGCGAGGCCCTCAACATCCTCGAGGGCACGGACCTGTCCAAGCTCACCGACGCCCAGTACCTCCACCGCTACCTCGAGGCCAGCCGCATCGCCTTCGCCGACCGGGGCCGCTGGGTCGGCGACCCCGCGTACGAGAACGTCCCGACCGCCGGGCTGCTCTCCCAGTCGTACGCCGACTCCCGCGCCTGCCTGATCAAGGACGACGCCGTCCTCACCAGCCCGCTGGCCCCCGGCGATCCCAGCAACCCGACCGCCTGCACCACCGCGGGCACCGCAGCGCCGACCACGTACGAGGGCGACAACACCACGCACCTCACGGTGGCCGACAAGTGGGGCAACGTCGTGTCGTACACGCTGACGATCGAGCAGACCGGCGGCAGCGCCATCACCGTCCCCGGCCGCGGCTTCCTGCTCAACAACGAGCTCACCGACTTCTCCTTCACGCCGGCGAGCCCCACGGTCCACGACCCCAACCTCCCCGGCCCCGGCAAGCGCCCGCGCTCGTCGATCTCCCCGACCATCGTCCTCAAGGACGGGCGCGTCGACTTCGCCCTCGGCTCCCCGGGCGGCTCGACCATCATCACCACGGTCCTCCAGGTGCTGACCGAACACGTCGACCGAGGGCTGCCGCTGGTCGACGCCATCGCCGCCCCACGCGCCAGCCAGCGCAACACCACGACGACCTCCGTCGAGAGCGCCTTCCTCGCCACCCCGGCCGCGGCGCAGCTCACCGCCCTTGGCCACGTCTTCGCCGCCCCCGCCGAGATCGGCGCGGCCACCGGCATCCAGCGGCTCCCCGACGGCCGTTGGCTCGCCGCCGCCGAAACCGTCCGCCGCGGCGGCGGCTCCGCGCAGGTCGTCCGGCCCAGCGGTACACCGTAAGGGGCAGCGCATGGCGGCCATGGTCTGGGTGCTGCTGGTCCTGGCGGGCTGCGCCGGCTACGTCGTCCAGCGCCTCTACAGCTACCCGGGCGGCTGGGCGTACGCCTTCGGCGGGGCGTACGCCCGCGACCGCCAGGACCTTGCCGCGGCCCGCCGCCGCCTTCGCGAACTCGAACGGGAGGCCCGCCGCGAACTGTCCGACGCGAGGGGCCACGTACGCGGCGAGGAGTCCCTGCACCGCGACCGCATACGCACGGCCGAGCAGCGGCTGAGGGAGCTGCGCCATCCCGGCCGGGGCGAACTGCTCGAATCCCTCGGCGAACTGAAGCTGCATCAGCACCAGCTGCGCTTCGGCGCCCGGGACATCCAGCTCGCCGGGCTCCACATCAGCTATGAGCAGTCGCCCGGCGAGTTCACGATCCAGATCCGCGGCGGCCTGCGCGTCGCCTACAAACGCGGTCAGTACGCGGAGGCCGACGTCCGCCGCTTCGCGGGCCGAATCGAGGACGCGGTCACCCACGAGAACGACTTCCGCAAGCAGCGCAGGAGCCTCATCGCCGAAGCCGAGGCCGAACTGCGCCGCGTCCGGGCCGACACCGCCCCCAAGGACTCGGCCCGCGCGCAGCTCGTCCAACTGACCGAGCGCCAGCGCCAGGACAAGCGGCTGCAGGCCGCCCGTGCCGAACTGGAGGCCGCGTGCGAGCGCTGGTACGGGACGAGCGGGCACCGGCCGCATTGAGGTGCCGCCTCCGGCCGGGGGCATCGGCCCAGACCTAATGCATAGGATATAACCCTGCCGTTAGACATTCGGCGCCACGCATCGGAAGGGCACGCCATGGACCTCGATCCCGCCCTGGAGCTGGCGAGCACCATCCACCACGACGGCGATGGCGGGGTCGCCGACGATCTGGCCGACGCCGAAGGGCTGACGGTCTGGGTGCGGGAGCGGGCCGAATGGCTGGGCGTCCCGCCGTTCGACGCCGACGACAGGGCGCGGGCCGAGGTCGTCGCCGTCCGCGAAGCCGTACGGGCCCTGTTCGCGCGCGCGGTGAGCCCCGGCCCGCCCAGCCGGGCCGACGCCAACCGTCTGCTGCCCGCCGACGAGGCCGTGGCCCGGCTGAACGCCGCCGCCGCCCGGCAACCGGTGACCGTAAGCCTCGCATGGCCGGACGGGGCCGAGCCCGAAGCGCTGCTGCACCCCGCCGGCCCGGCAGGCGCCGCGGACCCGGTGGCCGACCTCACCGCCACCCTCGCGCGCGCCGCCGTCGACTTCCTGACGGGACCTCAGCGCGAGCGCCTGCGCGCGTGCGCGGCGCCGCGCTGCGTGCGGTACTTCGTGAAGGCGCACGGCCGGCAGGAGTGGTGCAAGCCGTCCTGCGGCAACCGCGCCCGCGTGGCGCGGCATTACCGTCGCCACCGTGCGCCGTCCGAAAACTCCCCGTAGCGCCCTCGTAACACAGCTGGTGTCGAATGCGAACGGACCACACGCTTCCGCCGCGCCTCGCGGCGGGCTGGGAGGTGCGACCGTGGATCGCAGGGCGGGTGCTGAGATCGGCGACGCCGTAAGGGAGTTCACCCTCTACTTCCGCTCTCTGGTCACCGCCCTGGGGGATGCGCCGGGCTGGTACGGAGTCTTCGCCGCCCGCGATCCGGAAGGCGTACGCGCCTATCTCGACGGCCTCGACGTGCCTCCGTGGGACGTGCTGCTGGCCGTCCTCCACGACGTCGCCGCCCAGCACGGCGGCCGGCCGGTCCCCGGCGAGGCGCTGGCGCGGGCGGAGCGGCTGTATGCGGCCGCGGTGGCCGAGTTCGACGCGGCGCCCGGCAGCGAGCACGCGCTGCGGGCGCGGCTGGACATGATGCAGCGGGAGCGGCAGTACACGCTGCTGCGCGAGCGCGACGCCGCCCGCGCCGTCCAGCTCGGCATCGCCGACCCCAACGACCTCGCCTGGGCCCGCGACGACCGGGAACGCGCCACCGCCCGCTGCCTGGAACTGCAGGGCAGGCTCGACGCCCTGGTATCCCGCCCGCCGGCCCCCGAGGGCTGGTTCCGCGAACCTGAACCCGATGCCCAGCCCGTCCGCGTCCCGGCCCCCCGCACCGAGGAAGCGCCCGGCAAGGAGCCGGAGGAGGAGCGCAAGCCCGCCGGCCGTACGAAGCGGGAGCGCCCGCGCGGCGGGGCCCGCTACGGCGGCGCCCGGTTCGCCGGGGCCCCCGAGGCCGAGCCCGCCGAGGCCGCCATGGTGCCCTCGGTCGCACCGCCGACCGCCGAACCGGCCGTGGCGCGCGGCGCCCGCTTCGCCGGGGCGCCCGAGACACCGTCGGGCCGCAAGGAGGAGCGCCGGGCCGCCCGGGCCCGTGAGCTGGAGGCCCACCGCGCCGCCGCCGAGGACACCGCCGCCCGGCTCGGCGAGCTGCGCCGCGGCGGCCGCAGCGGCGAGGTGTACGTCCTGATGAGCGAGGCCGCGGCCGCCCCCGCCGAACAGCTCCCGCTGCTGGCGACGGCCCTGGAGCAGTCCGGGCTCTCCGCCGACGTACAGACCCTGCTCTGGGAGATCGGCGGCCAGACCCCGTCCCGCCTCGCCGCGGCCGCCGCCGCCCTGGCCGAGGCCGGCCGCCCCGAGCACTGCCTCACCCTCCTCAACCAGGCCGCCGCCCGCCCGGCCCCGGAGATCGCCCGGACCGCGGCCGCCCTGTGCGACGCCGGCCACCGCCACGAGGCCGTCTCCCTCCTCGCCGCCCTGGTCCGCGCCCGCACCCCGGAAATCGCCGCCGACATCGTCCACGAACGCCACGACCTGGTCGGCCCCGTGCTCGACGCCGCCGGGCTGTACTCCTCCTCCCGGCGCGCGGACGTCGCCGCCGCGCTGCGCCGGGCGGGTCTGCCGGACCAGGAAACGTGATCGTCCCCCGCTGAGTCCCGTTGAGTAACGCGGGCGGTATTGCCACAGTGGGTGGGGGGCTCTTACGGTCTCCGTACAGCCGGTATCTACGTGCGTAGAAGTAGAAGGAGCTGGCCATGCCCAATGTCGTACGCGCAGCACTCGTCCAGGCCACCTGGACCGGCGACACCGAGTCGATGATCGCCAAGCACGAGGAGCACGCCCGCGCCGCCGCCGCCCAGGGCGCCAAGGTGATCGGCTTCCAGGAGGTCTTCAACGCGCCCTACTTCTGCCAGGTGCAGGAGGCGGAGCACTACAAGTGGGCCGAGCCCGTCCCGGACGGCCCCACCGTCCAGCGGATGGTGGCGCTCGCCCGCGAGACCGGCATGGTCATCGTCGTCCCGGTCTACGAGATCGAGCAGGACGGCTTCTACTACAACACCGCCGCCGTGATCGACGCCGACGGCACCTTCCTCGGCAAGTACCGCAAGCACCACATCCCGCAGGTCAAGGGCTTCTGGGAGAAGTTCTACTTCAAGCCCGGGAATCTCGGCTGGCCGGTCTTCGACACCGCCGTCGGCAAGGTCGGCGTGTACATCTGCTACGACCGGCATTTCCCCGAGGGCTGGCGCGCCCTCGGCCTGGCCGGCGCCCAACTCGTCTACAACCCCTCCGCGACCCACCGCGGCCTGTCCTCCTACCTCTGGCAGCTGGAGCAGCCCGCCGCCGCCGTGGCCAACGAGTACTTCATCGCCGCGATCAACCGCGTCGGCGTGGAGGAGTACGGCGACAACGACTTCTACGGGACCTCGTACTTCGTCGACCCGCGCGGCCAGTTCGTCGGCGACGTCGCCTCCGACAGCAAGGAGGAGCTGCTCGTCCGCGACCTCGACCTCGACAAGATCACCGAGGTCCGCCAGCAGTGGGCGTTCTACCGGGACCGGCGACCCGACGCGTACGGACCCCTCACGGAGGCGTGAGGCGGCCGGGGCTCTCCCATCGAAACCCCCGACGGAATCCACCAGCACCCCGGCCGCCCGGCCCAGCCGGGCCGGGCTCGCAGCGAAGGAACCCACCATGGGCACTGTGACGACCGAGACGCACGCGCAGCTGCACGCCCGCCACCGGGCCGTCCTTCCCGACTGGCTCGCCACGTACTACCGCGAGCCCATCGAGATCACCCACGGCCGGGGCCGCCACGTCTGGGACGCCGAGGGCCGCCAGTACCTGGACTTCTTCGGCGGCATCCTCACCACGATGACCGCCCACGCCCTGCCCGAGGTCACCGCCGCCATCACCGAGCAGGCCGGGAAGATCCTGCACTCCTCCACGCTCTACCTCAGCCGGCAGGCCGTCGACCTCGCCGAGCGCATCGCCCACCTGTCCGGCATCCCCGACGCCCGCGTCTTCTTCACCACCTCCGGTACCGAGGCCAACGACACCGCCCTGCTCCTGGCCACCACGTACCGCAAGTCCAACCAGATCCTGGCGCTGCGCAACAGCTACCACGGCCGTTCCTTCACCGCGATCGGCATCACCGGCAACACCGCCTGGTCGCCGACCAGCCTCTCGCCGCTCCAGACGCTGTACGTCCATGGCGGCGTCCGCAGCAGCGGGCCCTTCGCGCATCTGAGCGACGGCGAGTTCATCGCCGCCTGCGTCGCCGACCTCGAGGACATCCTCGGCCAGGCCAACGGCCAGGTCGCCGCGCTCATCGCCGAACCCATCCAGGGCGTCGGCGGCTTCACCTCCGGGCCCGACGGCCTGCTCGCCGCCTTCAAGGAGGTCCTCGACCGGCACGGCATCCTCTGGATCACCGACGAGGTGCAGACCGGCTGGGGCCGCACCGGCGAGCACTTCTGGGGCTGGCAGGCCCACGGCCAGGCCGGGCCGCCCGACATCCTCACCTTCGCCAAGGGCATCGGCAACGGCATGTCGATGGGCGGCGTCGTCGCCCGCGCCGACGTCATGAACTCCCTCACCGCCAACTCCATCTCCACCTTCGGCGGCAGCCCCATCACCACCGCCGGAGCCCTCGCCAACCTCCAGTACCTCCTCGACCACGACCTCCAGGCCAACGCCCGCCGCGTCGGCGGCCTCCTCAAGTCCCGCCTGGAAGCCATCTCCGCCGCCAACCCCGTCGTCCGCGAGGTCCGCGGCCGCGGCCTCATGCTCGGCCTCGAACTCTCCGAGCCCTCCGCCGCCAACCTCGTCCTCGAAGCCGCCCGCGAAGGCGGCCTCCTCATCGGCAAGGGCGGCCGCGCCGGCGACTCCCTGCGCATCGCACCCCCGCTGACCCTGACCGTCGCCGAGGCCGAGGAGGGCGCCGCGATCCTCGAAGTTGCCCTCAAGCAGGCCCGCGACCAGCTGGGAGCGGGAGCGGCCTAGCCTGCCCCCGCCCTCCGCCGCCCACCGTGGACCGGTAGCGCGAACGGCGGAACCCCGTACTGGCCCGCCTCACCCGGTAGCGTCGGCACATGTTCACCGTGGACCGGCGTCGGCGCGTTCGGGAGCAGTTGATCGAGCGGGCCCGGGAGGACGACCGGATCACCGGGGTCGCCGTCACCGGGTCCGCCGCGCGGGATGCTGAGGACCGGTGGTCGGATGTGGACCTGTTCCTCGGGGTGGCGGACGGTGTGCCGGTGCGCGAGGTGGTGTGCGACTGGAGCGCGTACGTCTACCGGGTGCTGGGCGCCGTCCACCACTTCGACCTCGAGGCGGGCCCGGCTACGTACCGCGCCTTTCTGCTGGGGGAGTTGCTGGAGGTCGACCTGGGCTTCACCCCGGCGACGCGCTTCGGGCCGCTGGGCGACGGGGATTTCCGGGTCGTGTTCGGCGACGCGGTGGAGCGCCGGGCCGGATCGGCCGACCCGGGGCATCTGATCGGTCTGGCGTGGCACCACGTGCTCCACGCCCGCGTGAGCGTCGAGCGTGGAGCACTGTGGCAGGCCGAGTACTGGGTCAGCGCCCTCCGCGACCACATCCTGGCCCTGGCCTGTCTGCGGCTGGGCCACCCCGCCGCCTATGCCAAGGGCGCGGACCGGCTGCCGCCGGAAGTCACCGCGCCGGTGCGGGAAGCGCTCGTACGCAGCCTGGATGCGGCTGAGCTGTCACGCGCCCTGGGCGCGACGACCCGGGCCCTGCTGGGCGAGTTGCGCGAGAGCGATGCGGAGGCCGCCGGGAGGCTGGAAGGCCCGTTGCTGGAACTGGCGCCGGCGGCCTCGCGGCCCTAACTGCCGCTGCCGTAGGGCCGGGTGATGAGCTCCAGGTAGTGGCCGGAGGGGTCCAGGAAGTAGACGCCGCGGCCGCCGTCGTTGTGGTTGATCCGGCCCGGTTGCCGCTGGGCGGGGTCGGCCCAGTAGGGGATCCCGGCCTGCTGGATCTTCTCGAAGCCCGCGTCGAACTCCTTCTCGGAGACCAGGAACGCGTAGTGCTGCGGGGTGATGGTCTCGTCGGGACCGGCGGTCGTGAAGTCCAGGGTCACGCCGTTGTCGGTGGCGACCGGAAGGAACGGTCCCCAGGCGGTGCCGACCTCGAGGCCGAGGACCGAGGCCAGGAATTCGGCGGCGGCCCGGCGGTCGCGGGAGTGGACGATGGTGTGGTTCAAGCTGACGGACATTGTGGAATGCCTCCAACGGGCATCTCACGGGCACCTCCATGCCCCACCCGGACGGTGGCCGACACGCGATGCCGTACACCGATCCTATCGAGGGGCCAGTGCAGGGTCACGAGCACCGACAGGTCGTACGCGTCGGCGACGCCGTCCGCCGCCCCGCCCAGCCGTGGACCCCGGCGGTCCACGCGCTGCTCCGGCAGCTGGAGGCGGCGGGTTTTCCGTACGCGCCCCAGCCGCTCGGCTTCGACGACCAGGGCCGGGACTTCGCCCGCCCCGGCCCCGCTCTCCACGACGTGGCGTACGCGCTCCAGTACGGCGCCGTCGGTAGGCCGGGTCGGGTCGGGTCGGGTCGGCCGGGGATCCCGGGCCGACCCGGGCCTCGGCTACTTGCTCATGGCGAAGCGCATGAGGGACTGCTCATCCCCCTGCTTGATCTTCCCGGTCTCGTTGATCACCTGGAGCTTCCAGCTCGCGCCGTCCCGTATCGCCTTGGCCACGGCGCAGCCGTTGTCGTTGGTGAGCAGGCTCGGCCAGATGTCGGCGACCTGCTGGGTGCTGCCGCCTGTCGCGTCGTAGACCTTGAAGCTGATGTTCCGTGCGTTCTGGAAGGCGCTGCGCTTCTTGTACGCGGCGGCGATGAACACGATGGAGGTGATGTTGGACGGCACCTTGTCGAACACGACGGTCACCGTCTCGTCGTCGCCGTCCCCGCGGCCGGTCTGGTTGTCCCCGCTGTGGACCAACGCGCCGTTGCCCATGGGGTCCAGGGAGTCGAGCCCGGCCAGTCGCACCGGCTCCGCCCCCGCCATCGCGATGGCGATCAGGTCGAGGTCGGTGCCGGTCTTCTGGCGGATCTTCCCTATCACCCCGCCGCTGCTTCCCACGGTGGGGTCCCAGGACACGCCGATGGACATGTGGGTCACTCCGCCCAGATCCGCCGGGCCGTCTTCCTTCTTGAGCGTGAGCATGCTTGATCCTCTTGATCGTGGGTCTGCGACAGGTGAAGTGTGCCTTTGCCGTTGTCACTCAGTCCACCAGGTACCTCAGTAGGACAGCCGGCCTTCCAGATCTCCTCGCCGGGCCAGTCGTGGGCCCAGGAGGCGGAGACGTAGGGGAAGTCGCGGTGGGCGGGCCGCGGCGCCTGGCTCTCGATCAGATCGTCGACCTCGAATCCCGAGGTTGAACTCCACGGAGGTGCCCCAGTCCAGCCGGTGCAGGCCGAACTGCGGGCGGAGCAGGGCGGGGGACGCCTGTCCGTCGGGCGGTATGCAGAGCGCGAACAGGGCCGACCGGGTGGGCTCCGGCCCGGGCGAGCCATGAGGAGACGTAGCCGGTGCCGCAGTCCACTTCGATCGCGTGTGTCCCGACGATGTCGTCGGGAAGCATGGAGACCTGCGACCAGGGGGTCGCCCACAGTCCCCAGCGGGGCTCGGTTGCCGCCCAGTGGGCGCGGGCGAGGGGTCCGTGGACGGCGGCTGCCTCGTCGTCCCAGTAGCCGCGGTTGAGTGCCGCGTGATCGGCGCGAACGGTCGTACGGCCATGGGACCCGGGTCTCGCGAGCGGCGGCGATGCATTTGGTGCCCATCCGCGTATCGTGGTTAAACGATCACAATGCGGCATCGGGGAAACGCGATCGTCTCCACCGATTAACCGCAGCGGTATTGCCACAGTGGGTGACGAGCCTTACGTTTTTCCACCACGGCCGGGGTCTACGTGCGTAGAACCGGGGTCGTGCTTTCGGGAAGGAGTGGGAGCATGAGCCGCACAGTCGTCCGGGGCGGACTGGTCATCACCGCCGCGGAGGAGATCCACGCCGACGTCCTCGTCGAGGGAGGCAGGATCGCCGCTCTCGCCTCGCACGACAGCGAGTTCGCCCAGAGCTGGACCACCTCCGCCGACCGGGTCATCGACGCGACCGGCAAGTACGTCATCCCGGGCGGCGTCGACGCGCACACCCACATGGAGCTGCCCTTCGGCGGCACCTTCGCCTCCGACACCTTCGAGACGGGCACCCGCGCGGCGGCCTGGGGCGGCACCACGACGATCGTGGACTTCGCGGTGCAGTCGGTCGGCGAGAGCCTGCGCAGCGGCCTCGACACCTGGCACGCCAAGGCGGACGCGCAGTGCGCCATCGACTACGCCTTCCACATGATCCTCGCCGACGTGAACGAGGACACGCTCAAGGAGATGGACGTCCTCGTCGAGGAAGGCGTCACGTCCTTCAAGCTCTTCATGGCCTACCCGGGCGTCTTCTACAGCGACGACGGCAAGATCCTGCGCGCCATGCAGCGCGGCGCCGCCAACGGCGGCCTGATCATGATGCACGCCGAGAACGGCATCGCCATCGACGTCCTGGTCGAACAGGCCCTCGCCGCCGGCCGGACCGACCCCCGCTACCACGGCGAGGTCCGGCACGCCCTGCTCGAGGCCGAGGCCACCCACCGTGCCATCGCCCTCGCGCAGGTCGCCGGCTCGCCCCTCTACGTCGTCCACGTGTCCGCCCAGCAGGCGGTGGAAGAGCTGGCCGCCGCCCGCGACAAGGGGCTCAACGTCTTCGGCGAGACCTGCCCGCAGTACCTCTTCCTCTCCACCGACAATCTCGCCGAGCCCGACTTCGAGGGCGCCAAGTACGTCTGCTCCACGCCCCTGCGCCCCAAGGAGCACCAGGAGTTCCTCTGGCGTGGCCTGCGCACCAACGACCTCCAGGTCGTCTCCACCGACCACTGCCCGTTCTGCTTCAACGGCCAGAAGGACCTGGGCAAGGGCGACTTCTCGAAGATCCCCAACGGCCTGCCCGGCGTCGAGAACCGTATGGACCTGCTCCATCAGGCAGTTGTCGAGGGCCGCATCTCCCGCCGCCGCTGGATCGAGATCGCCTGCGCAGCGCCCGCCCGGATGTTCGGCCTCTACCCGCGCAAGGGCACGATCGCGCCGGGCGCCGACGCGGACATCGTCATCTACGACCCGCATGCCGAGCAGGTCGTCTCCGCCGAGACCCATCACATGAACGTCGACTACTCGGCGTACGAGGGCAAGCGCCTCACCGGCCGGGTCGAGACCGTGCTGTCGCGCGGCGAGCCGGTCGTCCTGGACCGGGAGTACGCGGGCCGGGCCGGACACGGCCAGTACACCCCACGCGGCACCTGCCAGTACCTCATCTAGGAGCAGCGGCAATGGACTTCGGACTCGTACTCCAGACGGACCCGCCGGCGTGGAGTGTCGTCGAGTTGATGAAGCGTGCGGAGGCCCAGGGGTTCACGCACGGCTGGACCTTCGACTCGGCCGTGCTGTGGCAGGAGCCGTTCGTCATCTACAGCCAGATCCTGGCCAACACCGAGCGGCTGATCGTCGGCCCGATGGTCACCAACCCCGGCACCCGCACCTGGGAGGTCACCGCCTCCACCTTCGCGACGCTCAACGACATGTTCGGCAACCGCACCGTCTGCGGCATCGGCCGGGGCGACTCCGCGATGCGCGTGGCGGGCCGTAAGCCCAACACCCTGGCCCGCATCGAGGAGGCCATGCACGTCATCCGCGACCTGGCCGAGGGCCGCGAGGCCGACCTCGGCGGTACGACGATCCGTATCCCGTGGGTCAAGGACGGCAGGCTGCCGGTGTGGATGGCCGCGTACGGGCCCAAGGCGCTGGCCCTGACCGGTGAGAAGGCCGACGGCTTCATCCTGCAACTCGCCGACGTCTATCTGACGGAGCTCATGGTCAAGGCGGTCAGGGACGCGGCGGCCGGGGCCGGCCGCAACCCCGACGACCTCACGATCTGCGTGGCGGCGCCCGCCTACGTCACCGAGGACGACTCGCCCGAGGCGCTGGCCCACGCCCGCGAGCAGTGCCGCTGGTTCGGCGGGATGGTGGGCAACCATGTCGCGGACCTGGTGAGCAGGTACGGGGAGCACTCGGCCTCCGTGCCCGAGGCGCTGACCCACTACATCACGGCCCGGGAGGGCTACGACTACTCGCACCACGGCCGCACCGGGAACCCGGACACGGCCTTCGTGCCGGACGAGATCGTGGACCACTTCTGCCTGATCGGCACCGCCGAGCAGCACATCGAGAAGCTGAAGGCGCTGCGCGATGTGGGCGTCGACCAGTTCGCGCTCTACAACATGCAGGACGCCAAGGAGTCGACCATCGACGTCTACGGCAGCACCGTCATCCCGGCCGTCAACGGCTGACCCCCCAGACCCCGCCCGGGCCGACCTGATCCCGGCCCGGGCGGAGACCGTACCCGCCCCACCCGCACGGCACCGTTCGATCCATGTCCCCGCCTCGAACGAAGGGCTGCAGCCCAGTGACAGCCACCGCGCCACCCTCCAGCCAGATAACCCACCCCGACGGCCGCGTCGAACTCCCCGACAGCGCGGCCCCGTCCGGCCGGTACGCCAACGAGGACCTGCTCCCCGTCCCGCTCGCCAGGCGCACCTGGACCACCTACAACTTCGCCGCGCTGTGGGTCGGCATGGCCCACAACATCGCCTCCTGGACGCTGGCCTCCAGCCTTGTCGCCGTCGGCATGGACTGGAAGCAGGCGGTCCTGACGATCGCCCTGGCCAACGTCATCGTGCTGGTGCCGATGCTGCTGACCGGCCACGCCGGACCGAAGTACGGCATCCCCTTCCCCGTCTTCGCCCGCGCGGCCTTCGGGATCCGGGGCGCCAACCTCCCGGCGCTGGTGCGCGCCGCCGTGGCCTGCGCCTGGTTCGGCATCCAGACCTGGATCGGCGGCTCCGGCATCTTCTACCTCGCCGGGCGGCTGCTCGGTCACTGGTGGTCCGGGGCCGGGCACGTCGGCGCCTATCCGTGGACGCAGTGGCTGTCCTTCGCCATCTTCTGGGTCCTGCAGATCGCCATCATCGTGCGCGGCATGGAGACGGTGCGCCGCTTCGAGAACTGGGCGGCCCCGTTCGTCATCGTCGGCGCCATCGCCCTGCTGATCTGGATGAGCGGCAAGGCGGGCGGCTTCGGCCCGCTGCTGGACCAGCCGTCGGCGCTGGGCTGGGGCAGCGGCTTCTGGAAGGTGTTCTTCCCCTCCCTGATGGGCATGATCGGCTTCTGGTCGACCCTGTCGCTCAACATCCCCGACTTCACCCGTTACGCCTCCACCCAGCGCGCCCAGTTCTGGGGCCAGTCCCTGGGCCTGCCGACCACGATGACGGTCTTCGCGCTGCTGTCGGTCCTGGTCACCTCCGGCTCCCAGGCGGTCTACGGCACCGCCATCTGGGATCCGGTGGAGCTGGCCGCCAAACTCGACAACTGGGCGGGTCTGCTGTTCGCGCTGGTCACGGTGCTGGTGGCCACGCTGTCCGTCAACATCGCGGCGAACACCGTGTCGCCGGCCTTCGACCTGTCCAACATCGCGCCGCGCATCATCAGCTTCCGTACCGGCGCGCTGATCACCGCCGTCGTCGGCGTGATCATCTTCCCCTGGAAGCTACTGGCCACCCCGCAGGCGTACATCTTCACCTGGCTCGGCACGGTCGGCGGTCTGCTGGGCACCGTGGCGGGCATCCTCATCGCCGACTACTGGGTCGTGCGGCGCACCAAGCTCGACCTCGCCGACCTCTACCAGGCCGGCGGCCGCTACTGGTACGACGGCGGCTGGAACTGGCGGGCGGTGGTCTCCCTGCTGGTGGGCGGCGTGCTGGCCATCGGCGGCTCGTACTCCAACGTCGTCAAGGGCGTCAAGCAGGGGCCCTTCCCGGCGGACGGCCTGATCCCGTTCCTCAAACCGCTCGCGGACTACGGATGGGCGGTCGGACTGGCATCGTCGCTGGTGCTGTACGTCGCGCTGACCCGTGCACGGCCTCCGGCGGCCGCCTGAGCGCGACGATCGCGCCGCGATCCCGTGGGGGTCGCGGCGCGATCGTGGTCTTATGTACGAGTGATCGATGACGCACTCTGCAGAGCCGTGGAAGAAGCGGTACGAGCGGTCGCCGCGGCGGAGGTCGTGCCGCGGTGGCGGCAGCTGGCGGCCGCGGACATCAGCACCAAGACCGGGCCGGGGGACCTGGTGACCGTCGCGGACCGGGAGGCCGAGGCGCGGCTCACGGAGGCGCTGCCGGCGCTGCTGCCGGGCTCTGTGGTGGTCGGGGAGGAAGCGGCGCACGCGGATCCCGGGGTGCTGCGGCGGATCGCGGGCGACGCGCGGGTGTGGATCGTCGACCCGGTGGACGGAACGGCCAACTTCGTAGCCGGGAAACCGGAGTTCGCGACCCTGGTCGCGCTCGCGCAGGGCGGCGAGGTGCTCGCGTCGTGGACGTACGTACCGCAGCTGGGCCTGATGGCGACCGCGCGGGCCGGCCGGGGCGCGTGGCTGGACGGGCAGCCGCTGCGCACGGCCGAGGCGGCCAAGCCGGGGGAGGGGGAGGTGCTGCGGGTGGCGACCTCGCAGTTCTCCTACCTGGACGAGCAGGAACGGCGGCGGTTCGAGGGGCTCGGGACGGACGACGTCCACGCGCGGCAGTGCACCTGCGCCGGGCTGGACTACCTCGAGGTCGCGCGCGGCGGACTCGACGCGGTGGCGTTCACCTGGGAGGCGCCCTGGGACCACGCGGCCGGGGTGCTGCTGGTGACGGAGGCAGGCGGGGCCGGCCTCACGGCGGCGGGGGAGCCGTTCCGGATCGGCGGCGGCAACGCCTTCCCGTTCGCCGTCGCGCGGGACGGGCAGACGGCCCGCCGGATCGTGGAACTGCTGGCGGAGGGCGAGCGATGACCAGGGCACACGTACTGGACGCGATCGTCGTCGGGTCCGGCCCGAACGGCCTCACGGCGGCGGCCGAACTCGCCCGCGCCGGGCTCTCCGTGGAGGTCTACGAGGCCGCCGACGGCATCGGCGGCGGCGCCCGGACCGAAGAGCTGACCCTCCCCGGCTTCCGCCACGACCCCTGCTCGGCCGCACACCCCTTCGGCGTCGGCTCGCCCGCCTTCAACGCGATGCCGCTCGCCGACCACGGCCTGGAATGGCTCCACGCCGAACTGCCCATGGCCCACCCCTTCGACGACGGCACGGCCGCGGTCCTGGCCCGTACGGTCGGCGAGACGGCGGCCTCCCTGGGGCCGCGTGACGCGGGCGCGTACCGGCGGCTCCTCGCCCCCTACGTCGGCCGCTGGGACACCCTCGCGGCCGACTTCCTCCGCCCGCAATGGCTCGGCTTCCCGCGTGACCCCCTGCGTTTCGTCAGCTTCGGCCTCACCGGGCTGCCACCCGTGTCCCTGCTCGCCCGCATCTTCCGGGGCCCAAAGGCGCGCGGCCTGCTGGCCGGCCTCGCGGGGCACGCCATCGCGCCGCTCACGTCGCCGCTCACCGGTGCCATGGCGCTGATGTTCGCCGTCGCCGGCCACGAGCGCGGCTGGCCGGTCGCGCGCGGCGGCTCGCAGGCCATCTCGGACGCCCTGGCCTCGTACCTGAAGGAACTCGGCGGCGTCGTCCACACCGGTGTGACCGTGCGCAAGCTCGACGAGCTGCCGCCCGCCCGTGCGTACGTCTTCGACACCTCGCCGACCGCGTTGGCGCGCATCGCCGGGCTCGGCGACGCGTACCGGGGCTACCGCTACGGGCCCTCCGTCTTCAAGATCGACTACGCCCTCGACGGCCCCGTCCCGTGGACCGCCCCCGACGCCCGCCGGGCCGGTACGGTCCACATCGGCCCGACCTTCGGGGAGATCGGCGACGCCATCGGGCGCGCGATCAGCGGCCGGCCGCCGCAGACGCCCTTCCTGATCACCACCCAGCCCACCGTCGCCGACCCCTCCCGCGCCCCCGAGGGCAAGCACATCTTCTGGGCGTACGGCCACGTCCCCAACGGCTGGCACGGCGACGCCACGGATGCCGTCGAGCGGCAGATCGAGCGCTTCGCCCCCGGCTTCCGGGACCTCGTCCTCGCCCGCGCGATCAGCGGCCCCCCGGAGGTCGCCGCCCGCAACGCCAACTACGTCGGCGGCGACACCGCCTGCGGCGCCTTCACCGGCCTCCAAACCGCCTTCCGCCCCAAGCTCCGCCTCATCCCCTACACCACCTCCCGCCCCGACGTCTTCCTCTGCTCCTCCGCCACCCCACCCGGCCCCGGCGTCCACGGCATGTCCGGCCACCACGCCGCCCGCGCCGTACTGCGTTCGCTCGCCCGCCGGCGGTAGTTGGCCCGGTGGGCGAAATCAGCCCGTCCGGCGTTTGAGGACACGCCCGAAGGGCGTTCGGGGATTCAGGGGGCTTAACCGGTGACATCAGCCCAGGGGTGCCCCGGCGCGGGCAGGGCAAAGAGGTTGCGGAGAATAAGTGTTATCCGCGCCGGCGCCGTACGTCTCCCGTACGGGGACCCCGAAGCCGGACCGTGGTGCGGAGTGCGTGTGGTGGAGATACGGCAGTGGACCGAGCTGGTCGCGGCAGCGCAGGCCGGCGATCAGCGGGCGCTGGATGAGCTGATAGCGCGGTACCTGCCGCTCGTCTACAACATCGTGGGCCGGGCACTCGACGGCCACCTCGACGTGGATGACGTCGTGCAGGAGACGATGCTGCGGGCGGTGAACGGGCTGGACGGGCTGCGGGATCCGGACAGCTTCCGTTCGTGGCTGGTGGCGATCGCGATGCGGCAGGTACGCGACCGGTCGCGGGCCCAGCACCGGAGCCCTGTCGCGATGCCGGACGATGAGCGGGACCGGGCGGACCCGGGGGCGGACTTCGTTGACCTCACCATTCTGCGGCTGCACCTCGAGGGGCAGCGGCAGGAGGTCGCGGAGGCGACGCGGTGGCTGGACGAGGACGACCGGCAGTTGCTGTCGCTGTGGTGGCTGGAGATCGCGGGGGAGCTGACCCGGCGCGAGCTGGCGACGGCGCTGGAGCTGACGTCGCAGCACGCCGCCGTACGGGTCCAGCGGTTGAAGGCGCAGCTGGAGGCGGCGCGTTCGGTCGTACGGGCCCTCAGCACGGCCCCGCGCTGCTATGAGCTGGCCTCGCTCGCGCTGGAGTGGGACGGGCGGCCGTCGCCGCTGTGGCGAAAGCGGCTGGCGCGGCATACGCGGGCGTGCCCGGAGTGCGGGGGTGCCCGGCCGGATCTGGTGCCGGCGGAACGGTTGCTGGTGGGGTTGGCGCTGGTGCCGCTGCCGGTGGGGTTCGCGATCGCGTGGCAGCTGCTGCCGGGCGCGACGACCGCGACGGCGGCCACCGCGGCAGCCGCGCACTCCGGGGCCGGGCTGGCCCAGACCGCGTTGCAGCTGCTGCTGAAGCCGGCGGTGGCGGTGACGGCGGGCGTCACGCTGGCGGCGGGCGGCGCGGTCGTGGTGTACCAGGCCTCGCACGGCTCGGGCGGAGCCCTGCCCCGCGCCTCCGCGCCGGCTGCCTCGCACACGGCCGCCGCCCCCTCCGTCGCCCCGACGCTGGGCACGGCCACGGAGTCGCCCAAGCCGTCCGCCTCCCCCTCCCCGTCGCCCTCGCGGAGCTCGCTGTACGGAAGCGTCGTGGACGCCGCCGACACCGCACCGGCCAAGGACGCCCGGCCCGGGGCGCTCCCGGAGCGGCCGGAGACCACTCTGACCAGCACCGGGGGCAACCACGCGGTCATGAACTTCAACGGCGACAGCGTCACCCTCAAGGGCAAGGGCTATGTCCTGGTCCGGTGGCAGATCGTCACCACCGAGGGCCGCGTGGGCAGCCTGGTCATGCCGACCTGGACCGGCCTGAAGGGCAAGCTCTTCCACGTCGCGTCCGGCGGCGGCAAGCGCATGGACGACGTGATCGCGGACGGCACCTCGGGGCTGGGCAGCCCCTCGACCGGCTTCGACACCCTGCCGTACGGCGCGCAGCAGATGTGGCAGAACGAGTACTACTACGTCGACGGCGAGGTCACCCTCCACCAGAACGAGGACGGCGACGCCGACTACAACCTCAACGTCATACTGTCCTCCTGGGCATCGGCCAACGCGGACGTGCAGACCGGCCCGGCCCAGGGCGTGTACCGCTACGGCCTCGTACGCGACACCGGCGCCGACGACGCCCCCGTACCGCAGTACCTCACCCGGGCGGAGCCGACGGATCAGAGCGGCGTGAAACAGCGTTCGCGGGTGACTTGAGTCTCCAGCCGCTGGAGGGTCCAGACTCGGCTGCATGAGCGACACAAGCCCTGACCTGGGCCCCGAGCTGCTCACCATCGGGCAGCTCTCCCGACGCAGCGGCATGCCGGTGCGCACCATCCGCTACTGGTCCGACATCGGCGCCCTGCCGCCGCACGGCCGCAGCAGCGGCGGATACCGGCTCTACGACGCCGCCGCCGTGGCCCGGCTCGAACTGATCCGCACCCTGCGGGAGCTCGGCCTCGGCCTGGACGACGTGCACCGGGTGCTGGAGCGGGAGACCACGGTCGCGGCCGTCGCCGCCGTCCACGTGGAGGCGCTGGACGCGCAGATCCGCACGCTGCGGCTGCGGCGGGCGGTGCTCAGCACCGTCGCCGCGCGGCAGTCCGGCACAGAGGAGATGACTCTCTTGAACAAACTCGCACGGCTCTCCGCACAGGAGCGCCGCACCATCATCGAGGACTTCGCCAACGAGGTCTTCGCCGATCTGGACACCGATCCCCAGATCAAGGAGCACATGCAGCACATCAAGGTCGACCTCCCCGACGACCCCACGCCCGCCCAGGTCGACGCCTGGGTCGAGCTCGCCGAGCTGGTCCAGGACCCCGGCTTCCGGCAGCGGATGCGCGGCGTCGTCGAGTTCAACGCCCAGGACCGGGCCGCGGGCGGTCCGGCCGCGGAGCCCGGCGCGTACACCTGGTTCGCCAAGAAGGTCACCATGGTGGCCGGCGACGCGCGGCAGCGGGGCGTGGCCCCGGACTCGCCCGAGGCCGACGAGGTCCTCGACCGGCTGCTGGGCCCCGGTGACCCGGCCCGTCGGGCGGAGGTCCTGCGGCGCCTCGAATCGGACACGGCCAACGACGCCGAGCGCTACCGCCGGCTGCTGGCCGTCATCAACGGCGAGAAGCCGCCGCATTCGCACACCCCCGACTACGTCTGGCTGATCGAGGCACTGCGCGCTCACCACCACCACACCCACTGAACGTACGATCGGTGCATGGAACAGCGTGTATTGGGCAGGACGGGCCGCCAGGTCTCCGTCGTCGGACTCGGCACCTGGCAGCTGGGCGCCGACTGGGGTGACGTACGGGAGGAGGACGCCCTCGCCGTCCTCGACGCGGCGGTCGAGGAGGGCGTCACCTTCTTCGACACCGCGGACGTCTACGGGGACGGGCGCAGCGAGCAGCTGATCGGCCGCTACCTCCGGGAACGGCCGGACGCCGGGGTCTTCGTCGCCACCAAGATGGGCCGCCGGGTGGACCAGGTCCCGGAGAACTACGTCCTGGAGAACTTCCGCGCCTGGAACGACCGTTCCCGGGCCAACCTCGGCGTGGACACCCTGGACCTGGTCCAGCTGCACTGCCCCCCGACCCCCGTCTACTCCTCCGACGCCGTCTTCGACGCCCTGGACACCCTCGTCGACGAGCAGCGCATCGCCGCCTACGCGGTGAGCGTCGAGACCTGCGACGAGGCCCTCGCCGCCATCGCCCGCCCCGGCACGGCGAGCGTCCAGATCATCCTCAACCCCTTCCGCCTCAAGCCCCTGGAAGCCGTCCTCCCGGCGGCGCAGAAGGCCGGCGTCGGCATCATCGCCCGGGTCCCGCTCGCCTCCGGGCTGCTGACCGGCAAATACACCAAGGACACCGTCTTCGCCAAGGACGACCACCGCAACTACAACCGCCACGGCGAGGCCTTCGACCAGGGCGAGACCTTCTCCGGCGTCGACTACGAGACAGGCCTCGAAGCCGCCGCCGAATTCACCGCCCTCACCCCCGACGGCGCCACCTCCGCCCAGACCGCCCTCCGCTGGATCATCCAGCAGCCCGGCGTCACCTCCGTCATCCCCGGCGCCCGCTCCGTCGCCCAGGCCCGCGCCAACGCCGCCGCCGCCGCGCTCCCGGCCCTGCCGCCGGCCACGCTGGACGCCGTGCGGGATTTGTACGACCGGCGTATCCGTGCGCAGGTGCACGACCGCTGGTAGCCGGTGCGGTGCCGGGTATGGCCGGGTGCCCGCCGCCGCGCTTCCGGTGCTTACCTGCCTGCTGCGGCCTCCTGGGCGATTCCGTCCAGGAGGGCGGGCAGGGCGCTGCCGATCGGCTCGCGTACGACATCGTCGGCCAGGTCGTCGTACGGCGTCGGTTCGGCGTTGACGATCATGAGCCGCGCGCCGTGCTCGGCGGCGATCCCGGCGAGGGAGGCCGCGGGCTGCACCCGCAGGCTGGTACCGACGGCTACGAAGAGCTGGCAGCCCTTGGCGATGGCCATCGCGTCCCCCAGCACCACCGGGTCGAGCCGCTGCCCGAACATCACCGTGGCCGACTTCAGGATGCCCCCGCAGTCCCGGCAGGGCGGATCCTCCTCGCCCGCCCGCACCCGGTCCAGTGCCTCCTGCATCCCGGAGCGGCGGTGGCACCGCGTGCACACCGCCTCCCGGGCCGTGCCGTGCAGTTCCAGCACCTTGCGCTTGGGCAGCCCCGCCAGCTGGTGCAGGCCGTCCACATTCTGCGTGATCACCCGCACCGGCACACCGGCGCGCTCCAGCCGCACCACGGCATGGTGCGCGGCGTTCGGCTCGGCCCGCAGCGTCTCGCTGTCGCGCCGCATCACCCAGGCCCGGCGGCGGATCTCCGGGTCCGTCATGTAGTGGTCGTACGTGACCAGCTTCTCGGCCTCCGGGTCGCGCCGCCACAGCCCGTTCGGTCCCCGGTAGTCGGGGATCCCGGAGTCGGTCGAAATCCCGGCACCACTGAGGATCGCCACGAGCGGCCTGTTGTTGCCCATGCGGCGAGGGTAATCCCGGCGGGGTTGTCAGTGCCTTCGCTTAACGTCGGGACCATGACGGATATCCGGGAATTGCATCGGCGTGCGTTACGCACTGCTCAGGGCATCGTCAGGAAAGTCGACGCCGGCGGGCTCGGCCTGCCAACGCCCTGCGCCGGGTGGGACCTCGACAGGCTGCTGGCCCACATGACCGGCCAGAACCACGGCTTCGCGGCGTCCGCGCGGGGTGAGTCGACCGATCCGGGGATATGGGCCGACCGCCCGGTGGGGGAGGATCCGGCCGGCGTCTTCGACGCGTCGGCGGACGACGTGGTGGCCGCGTTCGCGCAGGAGGGCGTCCTGGAGCGGCGTTTCTGGCTGCCGGAGATCCGCGACGGGGCGACCTTCCCCGCGGCGCCGGCGATCGGTTTCCACTTCGTGGACAGCGTGGTGCACGGGTGGGATGTGGCCCGGTCGATCGGGCTCGAGGCCGAGTTCGACGTCGACGTGCTGGAGGCGGCGCTGCCGATAGCCGAGGCGGTGCCCGGGGGAGCGGCACGGTCGGCCGACGGCGCGGCATTCCGGCCGGAGGTGCCGGCGGGGGACGCGGCGGGGCTGCTCGACCGCGTCGTCGCGGTGCTCGGCCGGTCCCCGGATTGGGCGCCGTCCGCTACTCGGGCGTGAGCACGGCCCGTACGTCCGCCACCAGACCGGCCGCCGTCTCGACGGCCTGCGCGGGCTCGCCGAGGCCGGAGAGGGCCGCCTCGGCGCGGGCACGGAAGTCCGCCGGGGTGTCGGGGAGGGCGGCAGCGGCCGCCAGGGCGCCCTTTTCGTTGAGGCACCAGGTGCGGTGGTGGGCGTGCAGGGACTGCGTGAGCACGCCGATGGCGCGGGCAAGGAGCAGGGCCGCGTGCAGGATGTCGCCGGCCCCGGCGGACTTGCGCGCGTTGACCACCGAGAAGTCGGCCTCCCAGGACGCGTCGGTCAGGGCCGTGCGCAGCGCCTCCGGATACTCACGCGTCCGCTCCCGCAGGGCGGTCAACTCGCCCGCCGGGGTCGGCCAGTACGCGCCCGAGGGCCACCTCGCCCGCGTACGCCGGTGACCAGAAGCCGAGCGGGTGGCCGGGCTGGATGCCCACCTCGTAGCGCCCGGCGCGGCAGTCCGCCCAGACGCGCTCGACGCGGTCCAGATCGCGCAGGATCCAGTCGACCTGCTCGCCCTTGACCGTCAGCCACGCCCCGCCGTTGACCCACGGCCCCCAGCCGCCCGGCCCCGCGACCTCGACGGGCCCGCCGGTCGCCTCGGCGGCGAGCGCCCTGAGCGCCGCGAGGTCGGGCTCGCCCCGGTAGTAGACGCCGAGGTCCCAGTCGGAGTCGGGGCGGTGCGTGCCGCGCGCCCGGCTGCCCCCGAGCATCACGCCTACGACGCCTGGGACTTGGGCGAGGCGGTGCGCCATGCCGGGGACGGAGCCGGCGGCGTCGGTTTCGGTTTCGGTGAACACCGTGCGAGTGTAGGCAGGGCTTACCGGTTGACTCCCAAGTGGCGTGACATGACTCGCCTGTGGGCCCTTGGCGCCTTGCGCCATGGCGAACGACAAACGGCCGCTACGCGGGTTCCTCGTCGGCGGGAGCCGAGGCGATCAGGTCGAATGCCTCGTCGACGTCTGCGGTCATGGGCAACACCTGGTCGAGGCCCGTCACGTCGAACGCGCGCTGGACGGGTTCGCCCACCGCCGCCAGCGCCAGCCCACCGCCCACTGTCCGCGTTCGCTGCCATACGCGCAGGAGTGCGTTGATCCCGGAGGAGTCGCAGAAGGTCAGATCTGCGCAGTCGAGGACGAGCCAGCGCTTACCGGCGGTCAACAGAGCCTCGGCAACCGACGTGAACACGTCGCAGCCCCCGAGGTCGAACTCGCCCGACAGGCGGAGCACCCCCTGCTCCGTCTGTTCCCGGATGACCGGAAGAACCACCAGTCGCGCATCCATGGCCTCTCCCTCACTACCTACGCGAAAAGACAATATTTGAAGACTCAACCCGCAGCCAGATGGGCCGATGCTACCGCGCCCGGGGGCGCGGCGAGCACGGACCGTGAGGTCTCTGCGGCCGTCCTAGCGTCCGACGGCGTAGCCCTGCATACCGCGCGGGTTGGCGGCCCCCGACAGCAGGCCGGTCTCCGGGTCGCGGGCGACCGCGCAGAGCCGGCCCTCGGACCAGGCAGGGCCGACGGTGAGGTCGTGGCCGCGCCGGCGGAGGCCTTCGATGACGGCGCCGCCGATGCGGGACTCGACGGTGACACTGCCGGGGCGCATGGTGCGGGGGTGAAAGGAGCTGGGGAAGGAGTCGGTGTGCCAGTTGGGGGCGTCGATGGCGCCCTGGAGGTCGAGGCCGCCACGTACCGGGGCGCGGAGCGCGGCGGCGAGGAAGAAGTGCAGCGACCACTGGTCCTGCTGGTCGCCGCCCGGCGTGCCGAAGGCGAGGACGGGGACGCCGTCGCGCAGGGCGAGCGACGGCGTGAGGGTGGTGCGGGGGCGGCGGCCGGGGGTGAGGGAGTTGGGGAGGCCGGGTTCGAGCCAGGCCATCTGGAGGCGGGTGCCGAGCGGGAAGCCGAGGCCGGGGATGACGGGGTTGGACTGCAGCCAGCCGCCGCTGGGCGTCGCGGCGACCATGTTGCCCCAGCGGTCGACCACGTCGAGGTGACAGGTGTCGCCCCGGGTGAGCCCGCTGGAGGCGACGGTCGGCTCGCCGGCGCCGCTGACGCCCATGGCGTCGAAGTCGTCGTCGGCGCCGGGGTCGTGAAGGGCGTAGCGCGGCAGCCGCGGCGTCCGGCCCCCGGGACTGCCGGGGCGTAGCTCGTACGAGGCCTTGCCGGGCTCGATGAGGGCGCGCCGGGCGGCGTTGTACGCGGGGGAGAGCAGCTCGATGACCGGGATGTCGTCGTGGGCGTCGCCGTACCAGGCCTCGCGGTCGGCCATGGCGAGCTTGGCGCCCTCGACGAGGGTGTGGACGTAGTCCGGGGTGCCGTACTCCAGCTCGTCCGGCAGCAGGGCGAGCTGCTGCAGCAGCACCGGGCCCTGGCTCCAGGGACCTGCCTTGCAGACGGTCCAGCCATTCCAGTCGTGCGCGACCGGGGCCTCGTACCGTGCTTCGTAGGCAGTCAGATCATCTCCGGTGAGCGTGGCGGCGTGCCGCTCACCGGAGGTGTCAAACGCCGGACGTGCGGCGAAGGCGGCGATGGCCTCGCCGATGAAGCCCTCGCGCCAGACCCGCCGGGCCGCCTCGATCCCGGCCTCCCGGTCACCGCCCTCCGTCTCCCGCAGCAGTCGGCGCCAGGTGGCCGCCAGCCCCGTGTTCCGGAACAGCTCCCCGGGCCGTGGCGACGGCAGATACACGGCGGCCGAGGTCGTCCACTCCGTCTCGAACAGCTCCCGTACGGAGTCGACCGTCGCGCCGATCCCCTCCACCGCCGGGTGCCCGTGCTCGGCGTACCCGATGGCGTACGAGAGCACCTCCGCGAGGGACTTCGTGCCGTGGTCGCGCAACAGCACCATCCACGCGTCGAACGCCCCCGGCACGGCGGCGGCCAGCGGCCCCGTGCCCGGTACGAGGTCCAGCCCCAGCGAGCGGTAGTGCTCCACGCTCGCCCCGCCCGGCGCCGGACCCTGCCCGCACAGCACCCGCACCTCGCCACCCGCCGGGGCCAGGATGATCGGCACCTCGCCCGCCGGGCCGTTGAGGTGCGGCTCCACGACATGGAGGACGAATCCGGCGGCGACAGCGGCGTCATACGCATTGCCGCCGCCCTCCAGCACGGCCATCGCCGACTGCGAGGCCAGCCAGTGCGTGGACGAGACCATGCCGAAGGTCCCCTGCAGGGTCGGGCGCGTCGTGAACATGCCCCGAGGCTACCCGCGGGCGGTCCGCGCCTCTCGCGCCTCTCGCGCCTCTCGGCCCCTGGGGGCCTCGCGGGTTTCGAGTCGCTGCGCCGGGCTCCGCCCGGCGGGCGGCGTTGGCGCGGCTGACACCTACCCGAGGGCGGCCACCGCTTCGATCATGCGCTGCAGGTCCTCCAGGTCCGCAGCGAATTCGGCATCCCAGTCGGCCGGGCCGTCCAGCCAGGGCGCCAGCTCCGCGTGGGCGGGGAGGTCGCCGTCGGGCAACTGGCCGCGGCGGGCGCGGGGGGCGAGGGTGCCGGGGCTGAAGCGGCCCCCGGCCTCCGAGGCGGCGAAGCCGATGATGAAGGTGCTCACCATCCGTTCCAGGCGCGGGACTTCGCGCGGGGGGACGCCGGCTTGGAGCAGGGCGGCGTAGATCCCGTCGATGGTCCGGACGGCGGCCGGGGTGATGCCAGGGCGGGAGAAGAGCAGCACGGCGGCCCAGGGGTGGCGCTGGGTCATCGAGCGGGCGGCGTTGGCGAGGATCCGAAGGCGCTCGCGCCAGTCGGGGGCGCTCGCCCAGGCGGCGTCCTGCGGGAGGGGTGTGAGCAGCCACCCGATCATGCCGTCGAGCAGGGCGTCCTTGCTGCCGATGTGCGGATAGAGCGCCATTGGCGTGACGCCGACGCGCGCGGCGACGGCGCGCATCGACACCGCGTTCAGTCCGCTCTCGTCGGCGATGGCCACCGCCGCGTCCAGAATCTCTTCCCGTCGCCCGCTCATAGCTTTACACTGTAGATCTATACAGCGTAGATCATTTACGGGGGGGTGATCCGGATGGGCATGCTCATCGCCGAAGGAGTCGCCAAGCGCTACGGCGCGATCCACGCACTCCACGGCTTCGACCTCACCGTCGAGCCGGGGGAGATCACCGGGCTCATCGGGCACAACGGAGCAGGCAAGACGACCTTCGTCGAGGTCGTCACCGGCCTCGTACGCCCCGACGCGGGCCGGGTGACCGTCGGCGGCGCCTTCGGTGTCGCCCCGCAGGAGCCGGCCCTCTACCCCAGCGCCACCGTCCGCGAGAATCTACGGCTCTTCGGCACGCTGGCCGGGCTGCGGCGGGCCGCCCTGCGCCGGGCCATCAGCGGGGTGGCGGACGAACTGATGCTGGGCGAGGTGCTCGACCGGCCCACCGGCCTGCTCTCCGGCGGCCAGCGGCGGCGCGCACAGGCGGCCGTCGCGCTCGTCGCCGACCCCCCGCTGCTCCTGCTGGACGAGCCGACGGCAGGCGCCGACCCCGAGACCCGTACGGCCCTGCTCGACGCCGTACGCACCAGGGCCGCCGCCGGGACCGCCGTCCTCTACACCACGCACTACCTGCCCGAACTGGCCGACCTCGGCGCCACGCTGGCCGTCGCCCGGGCCGGCCGGATCGTCGCGCGCGGCACCCAGGACGCGCTCACCGAGGGCCTGCCGGGTGAGCTGCGGCTGCGCTTCGCGGACCCGGCGCAGCGCGCGTACGTCCCGCCGGGCATCGCCCGCCGCGCCCGCGAGGTCGGTGGCGAACTGCGCGTCACCAGCCACGACGCCCCCGCCGACCTCGCCGTACTGCTCGCCGCGGGCTGCGCCCCGGCCGCCGTGGACCTGCGGCGGCCCGACCTCGACGACCTCTACCGCGCACTCGCCCTCACCACCGAGCCCACGCAGGAGGCCGTCCCCGATGCCGCATGACGCTGCTCTTCGTACGACCGCCCTGGTCCGCCACAACACCCTGCTCCTGCTGCGCGAACCCGGCCCGCTGCTCAGCCGGATTATCCTGCCGCTGGCCTTCGTCGCGATGCTGCGCCCGCTGTACGTCGCCGCGCAGGGCGGTCAAGCCGGCACCGCCCAGGCCGTCATGGGCACCCTCGTCACCTTCTCGCTCCTCGCGATGGGCACCGTGGGCGCCTCCCTGCTCACCGAACGCCTCTGGCACACCTGGGAACGCCTCCGCGCCACCCCCGCCCGGCCCGCCGAACTCCTCCTGGGCAAGGCCCTGCCCGTCATGGCCGCGATGCTCGCCCAACAGGCCGTCATCCTCGCCTTCGGCGTCCTCGTCCTCGGCATGCCCGTCGCCGACCCGCCGCTCCTCGCCCTTGCCCTGCTGGCCTGGACCGCCGCCCTCCTCGGCATGGGCGCCGCCCTCGGCGTCCTCGCCCGCAGCTTCGGCGAGCTCTCCGCCGGCTACGACATCGGCGGCATGCTTCTCAGCGGCCTGGGCGGCGCGCTCGTCCCGCTGGCCGCCATGCCGCACTGGGTCCGCGCCATCGCACCGGCCTCGCCCGGCTACTGGGGCATCTCGGCACTCCGGGCCGCCCTGCACGGTTCGACCGGCGAGACCCTGCGGGCCTGTGCTCTGCTCGGCGCATTCGCCCTGGTCTTCAGCGCGCTGGCGGCGCTACGGGCGGGGCGCGGGTGGAGCCGTTCGGCGAAGTTCTGACCGCTGCGGTGTGACCGGCCGGAAATCGCGGGCCGGTTGAGGCGTTTTCTGCCGCTTCGCGGCTAGGCGTAAGAATATGACGGATCCTACTGCGTATCAGAAAGCAACCGACTTGGTCGGCAGCCGAGCGCGCGCCGATGTCGAGCGAGAGTTCAGGACGCTGGAGGCCGCGGCGGCGGCACCGCAGAGGCAGACCCAGTTCTCCCGTGGCGCCCTGAGCGGCTACGTGTGGGCGCTGGGTCGCGCCGCCGCCGCACCGGTCACCGGCGCCGACTCCGGTGGCACACCGGACCTGCAACTGCTCAGCGCGGAGGTCGACGCCACGCTGGTGCAGCTCGCGGACCAGAGTCCGAGGATGGTCCCGCGCGACTACATGATGGGCGTCCACGACGCCCTGGCCTGGGTCTGCGGGTACAGCGACGAACGGCCCTCCGGCGAACTGACCGCGCGGCGCTGAGACCGGGGATCGCCGCACAGGCCTAGGCCCGTCCGGCGGGGTGGCCGTCCTCCAACTCGGCGGTGCCGGTGCCGTTTTCGAGCGCGGCCAGCGCGGCGATGATGCGGCGGTGGAGCCCGGGGGAGAGGTAGGACTCGGCTTCCGGCGGGGTGACCATGAGCCAGGCGGACAACTCCTCGGCCTGGAGCTGGATCGCGGCCTGCTGGACCTCGTCGAGCACCCCGCCGTCGTACAGGTACGACACCAGGGGAGGCCTGCCCGGCCCCCGTACCCAGTCGACGGCGAGCAGTTGCCCGGGCGCGATGTCGAGCCCGATCTCCTCCAGGGCCTCGCGGCGCGCCCCCTGACGGGGAGTCTCACCCGCGTCGGACTCGACGGTGCCGCCCGGCAGGGTCCACTTGCCGTCCTCGCGGTAGGTCGTCTCGGCGATGAGGATCCGGCCGTCCGCGTCGCGGAAGAGCACGTTGGCGCCGGAGAGGATCTTGGGCAGGCTCGCGATGTACTCGCTGAATGTCACGGTGGTCACCTGCCTCAACCTACGGCCGACGCCGCGACGGCCGCCGCCAGTTCGGTGATCGTCACACTGCCGGGCGAACTGTGCCCGCGCGCCGCCGCGTTCGTCAGTCGCTGCAGGGTCTCGTTGACCGGCGTCGGTACGCCGTGCTCGCGGCCGAGCAGCACGATCTCGCCGTTGAGGTAGTCCACCTCGGTGGAGCCGGTGCCACGGGCGAGGCTCTGCCACGTGGAGCCGCCGAGGTAGGGGCTGCCTGCGACCGGTCGGATGTCGACGCGGTCGCCGCGCTCTTCGGCCTGCTCGGCCTCGCTCGCGTACGGAATGCCGGCGGCGTCGAGGACCGCCACGCCCTCGGCGAACGCGCGTTGGCGCAGGGCGAGGTCCGCGTCACCGGCGGGCGGGCCGGTGAGGGCGCGGATGGCGTTGCCGAGGTTGGCGAGGAGCTTGGCGTACTTCCAGCGCATGACGTCGGGGACGACGGGGGCGAGGAAGTGGGACTTCTCCAGGTCGGCGGCGATGCGCAGGGCGGTGTCGTCGGTGCCGTGCGGGGCGCGGCCGAGGTGCAGCATGCCGGTGAGGGGACCGGCGGGGGCGGTGATCTCGCCGGGTTCGAGGTAGGTGGAGGGCAGCCACACGCACATGCCGTAGACGTGGCGGAAGCGGCGCAGGGCGAGGCGCTCGTTCTCGACGCCGTTCTGCGCGCAGACCAGCGGCAGATGGCCCGCCGACGGCGCCCAGGCGTCGAGGGCGGCGGTGGTGTCCTGGGTCTTCACGGCGAGGACCAGGACGTCGTCCTCCCGCAGCTCCAGGGCCTCGGGGCGGTCGACGACCGGCACGCGCAGGCTCAGCACCTCGTCCGGCGTGCGGAGGGTCAGCCCCCGGTCGCGCAGGGCGTCGTGATGCGCGCCGCGCGCGACGAGGACGACCTCGTGCCCGCTCTCGTACAGCCGTCCGCCGATGGAACCGCCCACGGCTCCGGCACCGATGATGATGTATCGCACAAGCACCGAGCCTACGAGACCAGGCCCAGCGTGCGGGAGGCCAGTTCGGTGATCTTCACACCGTCGAAACCGAACACCGCGCTGCGGACCCGATTCTCGAGTGGCTCCGTCCACTGCGGCGGGATCGCGGCGGCCCCGCACAGCACCCCGGCCACGGAGCCGGCCGTCGCCCCCGAGGAGTCGGTGTCCAGCCCGCCGCGCACGGTCAGGGCGATGGTGGCGGAGAAGTCCCCTGCCCCGTACAACAGCCCTGCCGTGATCAGCGCGGCGTTGGGGACCGTGTGGATCCAGTGGAGCCGTCCGTGGTCCTTGTCGAGCTCGGCGAGGGCGTCGGCCCAGCCGACGCCCGCCTCGTGCAGCGCGGCGGTGTGGCGGACGGTACGGGCGAGCCGGCTGCCCGGCGGGATGTGCTCCACGGCCGTGTCGAGGGCGGCCCGGGCGTGCGGCGCGGTGAAGGCGGCCGCGACCAGCGCCGCCGCCCACATGGCGCCGTAGACACCGTTGCCGGAGTGGGACAGGACCGCGTCGCGGCGGGCGAGGGCGGCGGCCCGGGCGGGGTCGCCGGGGGAGGTCCAGCCGTGGATGTCGGCGCGGATCAGCGCACCGATCCACTCCTGGTAGGGGTTGTCGAGGGTGGCGGTGAGCGGCGGCTTCACCCCGTTGGCGAGATTGCGGTACGCGGCGCGCTCGGCGGTGAAGGTCTGCAGGTAGGGAAGCCGCAGCAGCCACAGCTCGCCGACCTGCTCGGTGGTGAAACCGAAGCCGTGCGTCTCCAGCAGGTCGAGGCCGAGGATCGCGTAGTCCACGTCGTCGTCACGGGCGCTGCCGTGGATGTTGCCCCGCGTGCACTGCGGCCACTCCGGGCGCAGTTCGAATTCGCCGGGCAGCGGATCCAGCGCCGGGATGTAGTCGGTCAGCGGGAGCGCGTCCGCGCGCCGCAGATAGCGGTCGATACGGTCGCGGGTCCAGTGGTCGCCGCGCTCGACGGGCTTGCCGAGCATGTTGCCGGCGATCCGGCCCAGCCAGCCGCCGAGGATCTTGTCGTGCAGGCCCTGTGTCATGCCTCCGGTCTACCGGAACCGGCGGCCGGGGTCGCGAAGCCCTCGGCGACCAGCGCGGCGAGCCGCAGGCCCATCTCGTACGTCTCGTCCGCGAGCCAGTCAAGGAGCAGAACGCCGGTGGAGGCGAGATGGCCGTCGTACGGCATGACGATCACCCCGCGGCAGCGTTCCGAGAGCCGGTTCACGCTCTGGACGGTGGCCTCGCCGGGGGTGCTGCGGCCCTTGTTGACCACGAGGACGGCTTCCCGGACGAGCTGTGGATGCGTGACCTCCAGGCCCTCCAGAAGGTCTTTCGTGCGGCCCAGGCTCATGGTGTCCTCGGCCGTGACGATCACCAGGGAGTCGGTGTGGCCGAATTGGGGGCGGGAGAGGCTGCCGGACTCGTCGGCCTCGTCGGTGAGGAGCACCGGGAAGTGCGGGGCCACCCAGCCGAGAATCTCCTGGTAGCTGCGGACGCTGTCGTAACGGTCGCGCCAGGCGTTCCCCGACCGGGCCATCGCGCCGTTGGTCACCACCGTCAGCCCTGAGGCGTCCTCCACCAGGAAGCCGCGCAGGGAGTCGTAGTCGGTCACCGTCGGCAGCCGCCACGTCGTGTCCCGCAGCTGAAAGGGGGCGTTCTGGTAGAAGCGCCGGCTGAGCGCGACCCGGCTGCCGGGATGGCTGTCCACGTCGATGGCGAGCACCCGGTCGCCGCGCTGCTCGGCCAGGACGGCGCCCAGGACGGCGCTGATCGTGCTGGAACCCAGCCCCTTGGTGTGGCTGGCCACGCTGATCCTGCGGTTGCCGTTGACCGGCGTACGGATGGCACGCACCAGCCGTTCGTACTCGCCCTGCGGCGCCCGGCGGCGCGCGTCGCGGCGCAGGGTGATCAGACGGCCGGCCGGGGCGTCGGTGCGGGCGGTGGCCGGGTCCTGCTCGGGGTCCTCGGGGGGCGGTCCGGGCAGGCAGGACTCGATGGCCGCGGTGACCTCGGCGGCGGCCGGGCGGGCCGCGGGGGCGTCGTCGACGCAGCCGGCCAGCATGGCCCGTATCACCGGCGGATAGGCACTGACCGCCAGCGACGGCAGCAGGGACTGGCGGAACAGGCGGTGCGAGATCTGCCCGGTGCTCGCCGCGATGAGGATCGCGCCCAGCGAGTAGACGTCCGTCTCGGGGCCCAGATCGTCGGGGTAGCGGATTTCCGGAGCCCGGTAGGCCGCGTCCGAGGCGAAGGGTGTGGACTCCGAGCCCCGGGGGGAGCTTCCGTCGATCCGCGCCGTCATCCAGTGGGTGATCCGTACGGTGTGCTCGGTGACCAGCACCGTCTCCGGGGTCAGCGCGCCGTGCACGATGCCGTTCGCCCCGAGGATGGTCAGGCCCCGGGACAGATGCCAGGCGATCCGCAGAAACCAGTCCGACGCCGCCAGCGAGCCGTGCTTCTGCCCGAGCGCCCGCAGCGTCGGCGCCGGGATCTGGGCGTCGGTGGTCACCAGCTCCATCGCCAGCCACGGCAGCCGGTCGCCCGGACCCGAGGCGATCAGGCTCGGGGCATAGCGCCCGGCCATCCGGCTCAGCGCGGTGACCTCGTTCTCCACGAACTCCCTGGCCCGGTCCCGGCCGCGCGGCCCGGCCACCTCCACCACCGCCTCGTTGCCCTCACCGTCGAGGGACAGATAGGCGGTGGCCGTCCCTCGTACGTCGCTGCGCTCGATCAGCTTGTACGGGCCGATGTAGCGCGGGTCGTCCGCGCGCAGCGAACGCCAGGTGGACGGCGGTGCCGTCAGATCCGGCTCCTCCCAGGCGGCCGGATCGGGCGCCGGGGACCGCCCGGCGGGGGGCTCGGCGGGCGGCGCGCCCAGATGGGCCATCAGCCGGGTGCCGAGCCAGCCGAAAGGCCGCGAGCGGTCGGGCAGGACATCCGTGCCGCGCTGATGGGCCAGCCAGGCCGGGAAGTCGGGGGAGCGGCCGGCGAGCACCGACAGCTTCTGGGTCACCGCGTGGCTGGTACGGGCCAGTTCGCTCGGCGGCGCCACGTCGAGGAGGATCTCCCGGTCCCGTTCGGCGAAGTCGAACCGCTGGTGCTCCGGCGGCAGCGAACGGGAGTCGGCGTCCGACCGCCGCAGCAGCCCGCCCAGGAAGACCTCCGCCAGATGGGCCGTGTCGGCATGCCACGGCACCGCCGCCTGCACCAGCCGCATCACCGGGACCGAGACCGGCGCCACAGCCGCCAGATGCGCCGCCAGCCGATAGGCCTGCGGGGATGCCGTGTCCCGGAACCGCAGCACCGGATCCGCGAGGCCACCGACCGGACGTGGCTCCGTGGGGCTGTCCCACGCGGCCAGCGGCAACACGGCGCTGCCGCCGGGCGAGGCGACCAGGTTCGCCCACCGCGCGATCGTGACCGGATGGGGTTCCAGGACCGGCACCGGCACCCCGCTGAAGTCCGCCACCCCGGGCGGCAGCACCGGATCGGCGACGTGCCAGCTCTCGTTCGCCGCGCCCCGGCGACGGGTGGTCACCTGCCAGGTCTCCGCGCGGATCCCGGAGCTGCGCCACATGCGGGCGGGAAGCGCGTGCACCACAGCGGTGGGTCCGTGGCGCGCCCAGCGTTCCAGCACCCCGCGCATCCGGCCGTCGCGCCAGGCCGTGCCGACCCCGTCGCTCACCACCAGGACCAGGGTGTGGCCGGACGGGTCGCAGACCGCGGCCGTGGACAGCACCGGCGAGGCCGGGTCGTAGGGCCGGACGCGCAGCAGCGGCCCTCGGCCCGCGCGGCTGTCCAGGCCGTACATCCGCAGATTGCGGAACGCGCCGAGGCGTTCGGCCAGCGCCCGCAGTTCGGTCGCCAGCCGTCGCCACAGCAGCATGGACAGACCGTCGTCCACCACCAGCGCCAGATCCAGCCAGCGCTCCCGGGTCGGACGCATGATCACCTCGGGCAGGCCGGTGTCTGCCATCGCCTCGGCGGTCGCGTCATCGTCCAGTTCCCAGCTGCGGCCGGTCTGGTAACGCTGTTTCAGCGGACGCAGCGAGCGTCCCAGCCGTAGTTCGTCCGTCCCCAGCGCCTTCTCTTCGGGCACCCGGACCGGCCGCGCGGACCTCTCAGGCGGGCCCTCGCCGTTCGGCTGGGTCCGCCTGCGCGCGGCAGGCGGGTCGGCGCTGGCGTGCAGCGCACCGGGACGGCGTACGGTGCGGGACCGGCGCGGCGTCGGGGCCAACGGGCGCCCGGCGGGTGGCGCGGGCCGGGGCGGTTCGGGCGGCTCCCGCGGAGCTGGTGGTTCGGGCGGCGTGTCCGCGGGGGCGGCGGGCGCGACGCCGCCGAGCGCGCGGGCGACCGGCGCGGCGGCGCCGGACGGCAGGTCACGGGCCAGCCAGAGGGCGTCCAGCAACTCCCCGGCGGACAGCTCGGCGCCGCTGTCCTCCAGGACCCGAAGCAGCCGCCCCGGCACTGCCGTTACACCGTCCCGCCGAGCCGGTGCAGTACGGCCTCCAGGAGACCCTCGGCGTCCAGGTCCACCCCGCCGATCCGCAGGAACACCGCGTTGAGCAGCTGGTCGGTGGCCAGCTCGCCCGGGGCGCGGCGGCCCAGGAAGGCCTCCACCAGGTCGTCGACCCCGGCCAGCGCCTCCTCGCCCAGGTGGGCGGCGATGATGCTGCGGAGCCGTTCCTCGTCCGGGTCGGGCAGGTCGAGCCGGACGCACCTGCGCAGAAAGGCCGGCGGGAAGTCCCGTTCGCCGTTGCTGGTGATGACCACCACCGGGAACTCGCGGCAGCGCAGCCGACCCCGCACCACCGGCACCCGCGCACCGTCCGGATCCGCGGTCAGCACCTCCACCTGTGACTGCTCCTCAGGCAGCCGGGCCAGCTCGGGAATCTCGAACTCGCCGTCCTCGAAGACCGTCAGCAGGTCGTTCGGCAGATCGACGTCGCCCTTGTCCAGCTCGTCCACCAGCAGCACCCGCGGCTGCCCGCCCGGGACCAGTGCCGTGCCCAGCGGACCGAGCCGCACATACGATCCGATGCCCGGGTCGGCGGCGGCCTCGCCCCGGCCGTCCTGGTCGCGGCGGAGGTTCGTCTCGCGCAGCCGGTTGATGGCGTCGTAGTGGTACAGCCCCTCCCTGAGCGTCGAGCGGCTGTTGACCGGCCACTTCAGCACCCGGCCGAGCGACAGTTCCCGCGCGATGGCCCGGGCCAGCGACGACTTGCCGGTGCCCGGATGCCCGGTGACCAGCAGCGGCCGGCGCACGCGCAGGGCGGCGGTCACCACGTCCGCCTCGACCGGCCCGATGAGATAGGGGCTGGGCCGGGCGGCACCCTCACCCGCCGGGGTGAAACGCCGCCAGGGCGGGGCCTCCGGGAACTCCACCACGCGTGTGCTGCCGTCGCCGCGGAACAACCGCCAGTCGGTGTCGGGCGCCTGCGTCATCGCTCCTCCGTCCGTTCCGATGGATCGGCGAGCCACAGCTCGCTCGGCAACCGGCGGTCCGCGTCCTCCCACACCAAGGCAGGCCTGGTGGGCAGGTCCGCCGGGTCGGCATAAGCGTCCAACCGGAAGCAACGCACACGCTCGGGCAGTTCGTCCAGAGGGCCTTCCGGATCCACCGCCGCGAGCCTGCCCGCGTCCTGGTGCCCGATCGCCTCCCGGTCCCACAGCACCACCGGCACTCCCATGGCCAGCGAGTACGTCAGCATCTCCGCCCGCTGCTCGCGGCCGCCGTGCAGCACCACCCGCGAACAGCGCAGATGCTTCATCAGCAGCTGTCTCAGCTTCTCTTTCGTGATCCGCTCGTCCACCACGAGCGCCTCGCCCGTGCCCCGCGCGTTCCACCGGCGCGCCAGATCCTGCTCACCACTGCGCGAGCGGCGGCGCAACTCCGGGCAGCGCAGGACGACATGGAAGTCCTCGCCGAGCCGGCGCGGCATCATCTCGTCCGGGAACATGCCGTTCCATTCGTCCACGGGTATCTGCAGCCCGTCGCGGTCCACGACGACCTCGACCAGAGGGACGCCGTCGTCCTGCTCAGGGTTGAGCCCGTGCACGGTGTCCCGCACGACCTGGGCGACCTCCGCGGGCGTACGGGGCCGGTCCTCCCCGGCGGCGACCCGGGCCGCGCTCCCGTCCGGGCGGCCGCGCCACAGGGCGCACGCGTAGCGGTCCTCCGCGTCGGCGCCCCACCGGCTCAGCGAGACCACCGCCCGGGCCGCCGAGGACCGGCGCGCCCCGGCCCAGGCGACCGCGTCGGCCCGGCGCTCGTACAGGGCCGAATCGTGGATGCCGAGCCGCTTGGCGACCCGGCCGCTCCAGGCGTGCAACCCCTCCCGGTCGGTGCCGGGGACGCAGACGGCCACGTACTCGACCAGCCGCAGCAGCGCGGGCACCCGGGGCGTGCCGAGCGGCACCGGCGCGCTGTCGTTGAGCTGCTCCAGCGCGCACACCGCTTCGTCGAGGGTCTCCACCGTGACCCGGCCGGACTGCAGGGGCGGCGGCAGATGGTGGTACTTCAGCGCGTCGGCGGCGGCTCTGGGCAGCAGCCCCGGGTCGGCCCGGACCAGCGGGGCCAGCCGGTCGACCAGCCGCCGGTACTCGCCGTACGAAAGCAGCCGCGCGGTGCCCGACGCCGCGCCGAGCAGCACCAGCTCGTCCAGTACGGCCCTGCCGGACGGGGAGGTCAGCTGCGGGGCGAGCGACTCGGCCAGGGTCGCCAGGCCCCGGGGGTGGACGGCCAGAACGGTGGCGAGTTCGTCGATCGAGGGCCAGCTTCCGTCGGTGGGGCAGCCCAGGCCGCACTGCTCGGCGAGCCGGCGGGCGTGATCGGTGCGTACCGCCGGGTCGCCGAGCAGCGCGGCGAGCGGTTCGGTGAACTGGTGGGCCCGAGGATCCGCGACGCCGGGTCCGTGCTCTCCGTTCCCCGGCTCCCCGGCCGCCTCCCGGAGGCCCTTGACGCCGGCGCGCTCCAGCTCGGCCCGCACCGCCTGCCAGGGGATGCACCAGCTGCGCCGCACCACCTGCTGTGCCGAGAACGGCCCCGCCGACGGCCGGATGTGCGCGGCCACCAGGCCCACCGTCGCCTCCTGGTCCGCCGACCACAGCGGGCCACCGCTGTACCCCGGCCCGATGGCCGCCCCCGTCAGGGCGCCGTCGACGTAGGCGATCCGGCTGTCACAGGCTTTGACCAGCACGTCCACGAAGGTGGCCCGCTGCCCGCCGCCATGCCAGGCCCGCACGGTCTGGCCCTCGTACATGTCCGTCCAGGGCCGGGCCGCCGCGCCCGGCGGGGACGGCTCGCTCAGCTCCAGGACGGCCAGGTCACCGGCCCACTCCAGCGCGCCCCTCGGCACGGGACCCGCCTTCCCGTCGGCCCTGCGCGGCGGCATCCACAGCACCGGTCGGGCGAGCCGGCGCACCGGGACGGCCTGCTCGGGGAAGGAGACGGCTATCTCGGCCCCCGCCGGGTGGTCGGTGCTGAGCAGCTCCCTGCCGAGGGCGTCGTTGACCACATGCGCGCAGGTGAGGAGCCGGCTGCGGGACAGCAGCACTCCACCGCCGGCCGCACGCCGGTCGTGCGAGCGCAGTACGGACACGAACGCCGCGCGTACGTCCGCCGGGCCGTCGCCGGGAGCACTGCGGAACCATCCCATGGGTCAGCCGCTGTGCGGCGGGATCTGCCAGGTCGCGGAAACGGTCATGCTGGCGTTGCCGTTGGCGCCCACGACGCCGAGCTTGAGGTCCTGGCCGATCTGGACCCCGAACGAGACGCTCAGTTCGTGCGGCGGGTCGGCGGTCGTGGCCACCGCGTCGTGGATCTCCTGAAGCACCGTCCCCAGCGGGCGGAGCGCGACCCGCAGTGTCTCCACCGCCAGCTCCGACGCCCGCCCCCGGGCCACCGGCTCGACCTCCCCGAACCCGTCGGGCAGATCCGCTCGCGGTTCTCCCACGGGCGCCACTTCCAGTCGGATCGCGGCCCCGTCATCCAGCGTTAACTCCACGAACTCCGGCACGTGGCCATTGTGCCGATCACCGGGCCCCGACGGCAGGGGAATGGGCAGATCGCGGCACGCGGGATAGGGTCCGAACGGCGCGACCTTGCATACAAGGAGTTCAATGGTGACCCAGACGCAGCGGGTGCTGATCGCCGCGGACAAGTTCAAGGGCTCGCTCACGGCTGTGCAGGTGGCCGAGCGGGTCGCCGCGGGCCTGCGCGCTGTCGTACCCGGCGTGACGGTCGAGTCCGTGCCGGTCGCCGACGGCGGTGACGGCACCGTCGACGCGGCGGTCGCGGCCGGCTTCGAACGACGCGAGGTCACCGTGACCGGGCCGCTCGGCGAACCTGTCACGGCCTCGTACGCGCTCCGCGACGGGACGGCTGTGGTGGAGATGGCCGAGGCCTCCGGGCTGCGCCACCTGCCGGCCGGGACCTTCGCGCCGCTCACGGCGACCACGTACGGCACCGGTGAGCTGCTGCGGGCCGCGCTGGACGCGGGCGCGCGGTCCATCGTGCTCGGGGTCGGCGGCAGCGCCACCAACGACGGCGGCGCCGGCATGCTCGTCGCGCTCGGCGCGCGGCTGCTGGACGCGGACGGCGAGCCGGTCGGCCCCGGCGGCGGCGCTCTCGCCGCACTGGCCACGGCCGACCTGACCACGCTCGACCCCCGGCTCGCCGACACCGAGGTGGTGCTCGCCAGCGACGTCGACAATCCGCTGCTCGGCCCCAAGGGCGCCGCCGCGGTCTACGGTCCCCAGAAGGGCGCCTCCCCGGAGGACGTCGCAGCCCTGGACGCCGCCCTCGGGCGGTACGCGGAGGTGCTGGGCGCCGAGTCGGCCGCCGAGGCCCCGGGCGCGGGTGCGGCCGGCGGGGTCGGCTTCGGCGCGCTCGTCGGGCTCCGGGCCGGTTTCCGGCCGGGCGTGGAAGTGCTGCTCGACATGCTCGGCTTCGCCGACGCCCTCGACCGTGCCGACCTGGTCATCACGGGCGAGGGCTCCCTCGACGAGCAGACCCTCCACGGCAAGGCCCCCGCCGGCGTCGCCACCGCCGCCCGCGCCCGCGGCCTGGAGGTCATCGCCGTCTGCGGCCGCCTCGCCCTCACCCCCGGTGCCCTCGGCTCCGCCGGCATCCGCCGCGCCTACGCCCTCACCGACCTCGAACCCGACCCCGCGCGCTGCATGGCCGAGGCGGGGCCCCTGCTCGAGCGCCTCGCGGCGCAGATCGCCCACGACTTCCTGTAGAAACCCCAGGTTGGGGGTAGGCCGTCCGCTTTGGGGGAGGGACTGGGGCTGGCCCAACCGGTCCGCACCCGGCGACGGCGCGCACTAAGACGGTGGGTGTCCGGGGGTGCGTCAGCGGCTGACGGTCCGTGGCCGGGTTGGGCATGGAAATGGGGTGGGCCCGAGCCGGTCGGCTCGGGCCCACCCCATTTCCGGCAAGAACTACGGCAGCTGCTCCGCCCGCGCCTCGCGCCGGTTCGCCCGCATCGTGTTGACGCGGCGGGTCGTCGCGAAGAGGGGGATGAAGACCGCGGCGACGATCTGGAGCGTGGCGCCGGTCTGCAGGAGCAGGTCGCCGCCGGGGACGGCGAAGGCCCAGCAGACGAGGCAGCCCATGCTGAGGACGATCCAGGCCAGCGTGACGATGGCCAGGCGGCCGCGCGGCTTGGGGTACTCGACGCGGCTGACCATGAGCCAGGCCACGCCGACGATCGCCAGCAGCGTGGGGATGAACGGCAGCCCCAGCAGCACCACCGAGATCACCGTCATCGCCCCGAAGGGGCTGGGCATGCCCTGGAAGAAGCCGTCCCGGACCGTCGTGCACGAGAAGCGTGCGAGCCGGAGGACGACCGCCAGCAGCACCACGACCGCGGCGACCGCCGACACGCGCCCGTGGGCGTCGTCGGTGATCAGGCCCCAGACGACCACGAAGTACGCGGGGGCCAGGCCGAAGCTGATCAGGTCGGAGAGGTTGTCCAGCTCGGCGCCCATCGCGGAGCTGCGGAGCTTACGCGCCACGAGCCCGTCGAAGAGGTCGAAGACGGACGCCATGAGCATCAGCAGAACAGCCGTCGCGGCGCTGTGCCGCGCCATGCCGCCGTCGGCGTTGCCCATGAGGTGCGGGACCAGGACACCCGTGGTGGTGAAGTACACCGCCATGAAGCCACAGATCGCGTTACCGAGAGTAAGGGTGTCCGCTATCGACAGCCGCGTGGAGAGCGGCATGTCATCGACATCGTCGATGCCGTCGTCATCGATCTCGGCGGCCCACGGTGCCTGAACGGCGTCAGGATCAATCACGGTCAATGCGAGTCACCCCAGCCACAGTGGTCTGGCCGACCTCGACGGCGGGCTCGACGCCCTCCGGGAGGTAGATGTCGACCCGGGAGCCGAAGCGGATCAGGCCGATCCGCTCGCCCTGCTCGACCTTGGTGCCGGCAGGCACGTACGGGACGATGCGCCGCGCGACCGCGCCCGCGATCTGCACCATCTCGATGTCGCCGAGCTCGGTGTCGAAGTGCCAGACAACGCGCTCGTTGTTCTCGCTCTCCTTGTTGAACGCCGGAACGAACCCACCGGGGATGTGCTCCACGGAGGTGACCTCGCCCGCGAGCGGGGCACGGTTCACATGGACGTTCAGCGGGCTCATGAAGATCGCGACGCGGGTACGCCCGTCCTTCCACGGCATGATGCTCTGCACCACGCCGTCGGCCGGAGAGATGACGCGGCCCTGGGCGATCTCTCGCTCGGGGTCGCGGAAGAACCACAGCATGCCCGCAGCGAGTGCGGTGGTGGGTACGGCCACGGCCGCCCAGCGCCCGGAACGGCGGGCGCGGGAGAGGCTGACCGCTGCGGTGGCCACGGTCGGGAGGAGCCACGGCGACGCTCCGCGCGCGAGGCGGACCCGGCCGCGTTGTGCAGAGGAATGGCTGTGGGGCATGGAAGACCTTCGTAGCGGAGGGTGCCGCAAGATGGTTCTGGGGACGGCGGCTTTACAGGAATGGTATCGGTTCAAACCTGCAACTGGGCAAGCCAGCCGCCGAGTCGATGGCCGAGAAGTGATGACTGGGTGTGACCATCATCTCGGGCAAATCGGCATTTTTAGGACTTTCAGCCCTGGATACGGTACTCCTCAAGGAGTCGTCGTCCGATGATCATTTTCTGGATCTCGGCTGTTCCCTCGCCGATCAGGAGCATCGGAGCCTCCCGGTAGAGCCGCTCGATCTCGTACTCCTTCGAGAAGCCGTAGCCGCCGTGGATGCGGAACGCGTCCTCCACCACTTCCTTGCAGTACTCCGACGCGAGGTACTTCGCCATGCCCGCTTCCAGGTCGTTGCGCTGGCCGGAGTCCTTTTTGCGGGCCGCGTTGACCATCATCTGGTGGGCCGCCTCGACCTTGGTGGCCATCTCGGCGAGCTTGAAGGAGATGGCCTGGTGCTCGATGATCGGCTTGCCGAAGGTCTGCCGCTGCTGGGCGTACGAGATGCCCAGTTCGAAGGCGCGCCGCGCCACGCCGCAGCCGCGGGCGGCCACATTGACTCGGCCAACCTCGACGCCGTCCATCATTTGGTAAAAGCCACGGCCGCTCTGGCCGCCGAGGACGCGGTTTGACGGAATCCTGACGTCCTCGAGGATCAGCTCCGTGGTGTCGACGCCCTTGTAGCCCATCTTGTCGATCTTGCCGGGCACGGTGAGACCCGGGACCGTCGGATTGGGGCCGAAGCCCGGCTCCTTCTCGATGAGGAAGGTCGTCATCGACTTGTGCGGCTTGGCGGCCGCCTCCTCGGGGGACAGCCCCTCGTCGGTGCGGCACAGCACCGCGACCAGGTTGGACGTGCCGCCGTTGGTCAGCCACATCTTCTGGCCGTTGATGACGTAGTCGTCGCCGTCGCGCACACCCTTCGTACGGATCGCCGACACGTCGGAACCCAGCCCCGGCTCCGACATGGAGAACGCGCCGCGCACCTCGCCGGCCGCCATACGGGGCAGGAAGTAGTCCTTCTGCTCCTGCGTGCCGTGCTGCTTGAGCATGTAGGCGACGATGAAGTGGGTGTTGATGATGCCCGACACGCTCATCCAGCCACGGGCGATCTCCTCGACCGTGAGGGCGTATGTGAGAAGGGACTCACCGAGGCCGCCGTACTCCTCCGGAATCATCAGGCCGAAGATGCCGAGTTCCTTCAAACCTTCAACGATTTCGGTCGGATACTCGTCCTTGTGCTCCAGCTCGGTCGCGACCGGCAGGATCTCCTTGTCGACAAAGGTACGGACGGTGGAGATGATCTCCTGCTGGATATCCGTCAGCCCGTCGGTCTGCGCAAGACGGCTCATTGGTCTGAAGTCTCCTCAGGCGTTGAGTTCGGGGCGGCCGGGCTGCTCGCCGCCGCGCTCCTTGATGTACGTGGCGGTGGGGACCATGACCTTGCGGCGGAACACGCACACGAGGGTGCCGTCCTGCTTGTAGCCCTTGGTCTCGACGTAGACGATGCCGCGGTCGTCCTTGGACTTTGACGGCCATTTGTCGAGCACGCTGGTCTCGCCGTAGATGGTGTCGCCGTGGAAGGTCGGTGCGACGTGCTTCAGCGACTCGACCTCCAGGTTGGCGATCGCCTTGCCCGACACGTCCGGGACGGACATGCCCAGCAGGAGGGAGTAGACGTAGTTGCCCACGACCACGTTCCTGCCGAAGTCGGTGGTCTGCTCGGCGTAGTTCGCGTCCATGTGGAGCGGGTGGTGGTTCATGGTCAGAAGGCAGAAGAGATGGTCGTCGTACTCGGTGACCGTCTTTCCGGGCCAGTGCTTGTAGACCGCGCCGACCTCGAACTCTTCGTATGTGCGTCCGAACTGCATCTCTTCTATGCCTCCGCTGATTCAAACGTGCTTGTACTGTCCAGCTTGTTGGCCCGGCGGATCTCGTCGACGATCCGGCCGATGATCTCCGTGATGCCGAAGTCCTTCGGCGTGAAGACCGCGGCGACCCCGGACTCGATCAGCTTGGCAGCGTCAGCCGGTGGGATGATGCCACCTGCGATGACCGGTACGTCGTCGACGCCGGCCCGGCGCAGCCGGTGGAGGACGTCCGGGACCAGTTCGGCGTGCGAGCCGGACAGGATGGACAACCCGACGCAGTGGACATCCTCGGCGACGGCGGCCGAGACGATCTGCTCGGGGGTCAGCCGGATGCCCTGGTAGACCACCTCGAAGCCCGCGTCGCGGGCCCGTACGGCGATCTGCTCGGCGCCGTTGGAATGCCCGTCCAGGCCGGGCTTGCCGACCAGCAGCCGCAGCTTGCCGACGCCCAGGTCGGCGGCGGTGGCGGCGACCTTGCGGCGGACCTCGGCCAGCGGGGTGCCGGCCTCGGCGGTGACCGCGACGGGGGCGCTGCTCACGCCGGTGGGGGCACGGAACTCGCCGAAGACGTCGCGCAGGGCGAAGGACCACTCGCCGGTGGTCACGCCCGCGCGGGCGCACTCCACCGTGGCCGCCATGAGGTTCTCGGTGCCGGCCGCCGCCGACTTCAGGGCCTCGACGGCCTTCCGGGCCCGGGACTCGTCGCGGTTCGCCCGCCACTCGTGCAGCGCGGCCACCACCCGCGCCTCGTTGGCCGGGTCGACGGTCATGATGGCCCCGTCCAGATCCGCGGTGAGCGGACTCGGCTCGGTGCCCTCGTAGCAGTTGACGCCGACGATCTTCTCCTCGCCGGACTCGATCCGGGCCCGGCGTTCGGCGTGCGAGGAGACCAGCTGCGACTTGAGGTACCCGGACTCGACGGCCGCCATCGCGCCGCCCATCTCCTCGATGTGCCGGATCTCGGCGAGCGACTGCTCGACCAGCTCGTTCACCTTCGCCTCGATGACGTGCGAGCCGTCGAAGATGTCCGCGTACTCCAGCAGGTCGCTCTCATGGGCCAGCACCTGCTGGATCCGCAGGCTCCACTGCTGGTCCCAGGGGCGCGGCAGACCCAGCGCCTCGTTCCAGGCGGGGAGCTGTACGGCCCGGGCGCGGGCGTCCTTGGAGAGGGTGACGGCCAGCATCTCGAGGACGATGCGCTGGACGTTGTTCTCCGGCTGGGCCTCGGTCAGGCCGAGGGAGTTGACCTGGACGCCGTAGCGGAAGCGGCGCTGCTTCGGGTTCTCGATCCCGTAGCGGTCGCGGGTGACGGTCTCCCAGATGCGGGTGAAGGCCCGCATCTTGCACATCTCCTCGACGAACCGGACACCCGCGTTGACGAAGAAGGAGATCCGGGCGACCACGTCCCCCATCCGCTCCTGGGGCACCTGACCGGAGTCACGGACCGCGTCCAGGACGGCGATCGCGGTGGACATCGCGTAGGCGATCTCCTGGACCGGTGTGGCCCCGGCCTCCTGCAGGTGGTAGCTGCAGATGTTGATCGGGTTCCACTTGGGGATGTGGCTGACCGTGTACGCGATCATGTCGGTCGTCAGGCGGAGCGAGGGCACGGGCGGGAAGACGTGCGTCCCGCGCGACAGGTACTCCTTGACGATGTCGTTCTGGGTAGTGCCCTGCAGCCTGGCGATGTCGGCACCCTGCTCCTCGGCCACCACCTGGTACATCGCCAGCAGCCACATGGCCGTCGCGTTGATGGTCATCGAGGTGTTCATCTCCTCCAGGGGGATGTCCTGGAAGAGCCGCCGCATGTCGCCCAGATGGGAGACCGGGACCCCGACCCGGCCGACCTCGCCACGGGCGAGGATGTGGTCGGGGTCGTATCCGGTCTGCGTCGGGAGGTCGAACGCGACCGACAGGCCGGTCTGCCCCTTGGCGAGGTTGCGCCGGTACAGGGCGTTGGACTCATCCGCGGAGGAGTGCCCCGCGTACGTCCGCATCAGCCACGGACGATCCTTCTGACGCTCAGTCATGTCTGGTGTCCGACCTCAGATGTTCCGGAAGCGGTTGATGGCGTCGATGTGCTTCGCGCGCATCTCCTCGTCGCGCACGCCGAGGCCCTCCTGCGGGGCGAGCGTCAGCACGCCGACCTTGCCCTGGTGCAGGTTGCGGTGCACGTCGTACGCGGCCTGGCCGGTCTCCTCCAGCGTGTACGTCCTGGAGAGGGTCGGGTGGATCTTGCCCTTGGCGACCAGACGGTTGGCCTCCCACGCCTCGCGGTAGTTCGCGAAGTGCGAGCCGACGATCCTCTTCAGGCTCATCCACAGGTAGCGGTTGTCGTACTCGTGGTTGTAGCCGGAGGTCGAGGCACAGGTGACGATGGTGCCGCCCTTGCGGGTGACGTAGACGCTGGCGCCGAAGGTCTCGCGGCCGGGGTGCTCGAAGACGATGTCCACGTCCTCGCCGCCGGTCAGGTCGCGGATCCGCTTGCCCAGGCGCTTCCACTCCTTCGGGTCCTGGGTGTGCTCGTCCTTCCAGAACTTGTAGTCCTCGGCATTGCGGTCGATGATTGCCTCGGCGCCCATCGCCCGGCAGATGTCCGCCTTCTGGGGAGACGAGACGACGCAGATCGGGTTCGCCCCGCCGGCCAGCGCGAACTGCGTCGCGTACGAGCCCAGGCCGCCGCTGGCGCCCCAGATCAGGACGTTGTCGCCCTGCTTCATTCCGGCGCCGTTGCGCGAGACCAGCTGGCGGTACGCGGTCGAGTTGACCAGGCCGGGGGCCGCCGCCTCCTCCCAGCTGAGGTGCTTCGGCTTGGGCATCAGCTGGTTCGACTTGACCAGCGCGACCTCGGCCAGGCCGCCGAAGTTGGTCTCGAAGCCCCAGATCCGCTGCTCCGGGTCGAGCATCGTGTCGTTGTGCCCGTCGGAGGACTCCAGCTCGACGGACAGGCAGTGCGCCACGACCTCGTCCCCGGGGTGCCAGGCGTTCACGCCGGGGCCGGTGCGCAGCACGACGCCCGAGAGGTCGGAACCGATGATGTGGTACGGCAGGTCGTGCCGCTTCGTGAGCTCGCTGAGCTTGCCGTACCGCTCCAGGAAACCGAAGGTCGGCAGCGGCTCGAAGATCGACGTCCAGACGCTGTTGTAGTTGACCGAGCTGGCCATCACCGCGACGAGTGCCTCGCCCGGACCGAGCTCGGGGACGGGGACGTCGTCGAGGTGCAGTGACTTGCGCGGGTCCTTCTCGCGGGTGGTCAGGCCTTCGAACATCGTCGCCTCGTCCTTGTGGACGGTGATGGCGCGGTACGACTCGGGGAGCGGCAGGGCCGCGAAATCTGCGGCGGTGCTGTCGGACGCGAGAATCGCGTCAAGGATGTCCTTCACGGTGGGGCCTCCGGCGAAGCGCGACGTAGTGACGTTTGGACGCTTGAGGGAACGTCGGGGTGTTCTCGGTGCTGGTGGTGCCGTCGGTTCGGCGGTGCTGCTTTCCGTGACGGTCGCACGGGACGAGCCAGAGCGCGCGGTGGCGCGGGTGAATGCCTGTGACGCAGGCGTCCGGGCCTTTGGGGACAGACGGCGAGCGTTGTGTCTCTACTCGCCGTCCGCCCGGACAGAACTCACGGTATGGCACGCGGTGCCACCCGGCAAGACACTGCGTGCCAAATATTTTGCGCAGATGGCACGCGTACGTCACACCTGAGCAACGCGGTGCCCCTGGGTGCCCCTGGGCTGCGCCCCGGACCCGCCGTGCGCTGCGGTCGACCTCGGGTTGTGGGAGTACGTTCCGCAAGGCGAGCGAAGCGAGGTGGGGGCACCTCCCGGCCGAAGGCTGGGGGAGGGCTGGCACAATCCGGCCACGGAGCCGCACCCGGCGACGACCCCCCGGTTCCACGGGCCGGCGCCGTCGGGGTGAGCGCCGTTGCCGGCCGGGGGCGCGTTGGGCCAGCCTGCCCCGCCTCAGGCGGACGGCCTACCCCCAACCCCCGGTGGGGCCGCTACGCGCCCTTCAGGGCCTTTTCGATGGTGCGCATGACCTCCGCGGGAGACGCGTCCGTGCGGGCGACCGCGATGACGACCTCGCCGGTCGTGGAGACCGTGGCGGGCGGCGCCGCAGGCAGGGCGCGGCCGCCGCCTATGCCGGTGCCGAAGGTGTCCTTGATGACGACGAAGGCGTGGTCGAGCTGGGCTTCGACGTCGCCTTTGCCGCCGGCGCGGAGCCAGCGGCGGAGGACGTGGTTGTGGGCGGCGACGACGGCGGAGGCGGCGACCTCGGCCAGGAGGGGGTCGTCGTCGCCGTCGCGGTGGGCGGACTCGTCGAAATGCCCCAGCAGATAGCGGGTGAAGAGCCGCTCGTAACGGGCGACGGAGGCGATCTCGCGCTCGCGGAGGATGGGGATCTCCCGGGTCAGCCGGTACCGCTCCACGGAGACCTCGGGGGACTCCGCGTACATCCGCAGGACCTCCGTGATGCCACGGCACACCGTGTCCAGGGGGTGCTCGTGCGGCTCCGCCGACTCCAGCACCTCGCCGACCCGTACGAGCGTGTCGTCGTGGTCGGGGAAGATCGCCTCTTCCTTGGACCGGAAGTGCCGGAAGAAGGTACGCCGGGCGACCCCGGCCGCCGCCGCGATCTCGTCGACCGTCGTGGCCTCGTAGCCCTGGCTCGCGAACAGGTGCATCGCGGCGGCCGCCAGGTCCTGGCGGACGCGATGCCGCTGGGCGGTGGCGGAGGACGTGCGGGCGGGCTTGATGGGCTGGGCCATCCTTTGTTCCTTGCTAGGCTGTGCGGCGTGCCGCAAGGCACCGGGCAGGGCTTGTCCGCCACGAGGCTACGTCAGTGGCCGAGTGAGAAGCCCCGGGCTGTGCCTGGGGAGGAGTCACATGGGGACCGTACTGCATTCGTGTTTCCCCGTTCGAGTGGGAATTCCGGGGCGGCCGTGAGGCCGCCCCGCCCGCGTACGGGTCAGCGCCGAGCGTATTCGCGGAAGCCGCGCCCGGTCTTGCGGCCGAGGCAGCCGGCCGACACCAGGTGCTCCAGCAGCGGCGCGGGGGCCAGCCCCGGGTCGCGGAACTCCTTGTGCAGCACCTGCTCGATGGCCAGCGAGACGTCGAGGCCGACGACGTCCAGCAGCTCGAAGGGGCCCATCGGGTAGCCGCCGCCGAGCTTCATCGCGGCGTCGATGTCCTCGACGGTGGCGTAATGCTCCTGGACCATCTTCACGGCGTTGTTCAGGTACGGGAAGAGCAGCGCGTTGACGATGAAGCCGGCCCGGTCGCCGCAGTCCACCGCGTGCTTGCGGACCTTGCCGCACACCTCGCGGACGGTCGCGTGGACGTCGTCGGCGGTGAGGACCGTACGGACCACCTCGACGAGCTTCATGGCCGGCGCCGGGTTGAAGAAGTGCATGCCGATCACGTCCTGCGGGCGGGACGTGGACTTCGCGATGGCGATGACGGGCAGCGAGGAGGTGGTGGTGGCCAGCACCGCGCCCGGCTTGCAGACCTTGTCGAGGGTCGTGAAGAGCTGCTGCTTGACCGCCAGGTCCTCGGCGACCGCCTCGACGGCGAGGTCGACGTCCGCGAGGCCGTCGAGCGAGCCGGCCGCCGTGACCCGGGAGACGGCGGCGTCGCGCTGCTCCTGGGTGAGCCGGCCCTTGGCCACGGACCGGTCGAGGGACTTGGCGAGCTGGGCCGCGGCCTTGTCGGCCTTGTCCTGGGTGCGGGCGGCGAGCACGACCTCGTAGCCCGCCTTGGCGAAGACCTCGGCGATGCCGGTGGCCATCGTGCCGGAGCCGGCGACGCCGACGCGGGTGACGGGGCGCCCGGGGGTGTCGGTGCCGGTGGCCTGCGGGGTCTCGGCGTCGGGGACGACGGTGGCGCTGCCGGGGGCGTCGTACGTGTAGAAGCCGCGGCCCGACTTGCGGCCGAGCAGTCCGGCCGCGGCGAGCTGCTTGAGCACTGGGGCGGGGGCGTGCAGGCGGTCGCGGGAGGCCTCGTACATCGCCTCCAGGACGGTCTGGGCGGTGTCGACGCCGATCAGGTCGAGCAGGGCGAGCGGGCCCATCGGCAGGCCGCAGCCGAGCCGCATGGCGGCGTCGATGTCCTCGCGGGTCGCGTAGCGGGCCTCGTACATCGCCGCGGCCTGGTTGAGGTAGCCGAAGAGCAGCCCGTCGGCGATGAAGCCGGGGCGGTCGCCGACCGGCACCGGCTCCTTGCCGAGTGCGCGGACCAGCTCGATGACGGCGTTGGTGGCGTCGGGGCAGGTCAGGACGGTCGAGACGACCTCGACCAGCTTCATGGCGGGCGCCGGGGCGAAGAAGTGCAGGCCCAGCACCCGGTCGGGGCGTGAGGTGTGCGAGGCGAGCTGGGTGACGGACAGGGCGTTGGTGCCGGTGGCGATGATGGCCCCGGGCTTCACGATCCCGTCGAGCGCGGTGAAGACCTCACGCTTGACGTCGAAGTGCTCGGTGACGACCTCGATGACCAGGTCGGCCTCGGCCGCGGCCTGCAGATCGTGGAACGTACGGAAGCGGGCGAGGGCGGCGGTGCGCTCTTGCTCGGTGATCCGCTCGCGCTGCGCGGCCCGGGCGGTGGACGCCTCCAGGGTTTCGACGGCCTGGCGGGCGGCGGCGTCGCTGATGTCGATGCCGATGACCTCATGGCCGGCACGGACCATGACCTCGGCGATTCCGGCGCCCATGGTGCCGAGACCGACCACGGCGACGGTGGCGGAGGAGGAAAGGGGAAGAGGAAGGGGACGGTCCATCGCGAGACTCCAGATGCTGAGGGTCACACGCGCGGGCGTGCGAGGTGGAGTTGGGTGGAGCCGCGGGGCGTGTACGCGGGTATGCGTGCCCACACGTGAAGGGGATGGCGGGCCCTGTCCCGGGGCCGCGCCGCGATGGTGCCGAACCGACTTCGTGCTGTAGTGCTGCACACGGCGGCTGCGTCACCAGGCCACCACGTGCGTTGATTCGAGGCTAACTGACGAGTAACTTCGGCGCCAGTCCTCCGCCCATGTGATTTGGCTCGCTGACAGATGAGCGCCATATGGGACTGGTGCGGCGTAGGGTGTGCCGGTGGACATCGCCTTACGCGAAGAACTCGCGGCCACCCTCACCGAGCCCGGGCAGTCCCTCGCCGCCCGGCTCGACGCGGCCGTGGCCCTGGCCGAGGCCGGCGACCCCCGCGCCTTCGAGACCCTGGTCATGCTCCTCAACTACCGCGACCCCGGCCTCGCCGAGATCGCCGCCCGCGCCCTCGCCCGACTCGGTGACCCCCGCACCGCCCGCGCCGCCGCCGCCCTGGCCACCAATCCGCTGCGGGTGGCGTACGCGGCTCCGCCGATCCGGCTGCTCGTCTCCCTGCGGGCGGCGGAGGCCGTGCCCACGTTGATGGAGACGCTGCGCCGGCTGCTGGCCGAGCCCGAGTCGCCGTACTGGCGGATCGCCCTGGCCTGCGTGGAGGGCCTCGGCGACCTCGGCGACCGGCGCGGCGAGCCCGTGCTCCGGGCGGCGTGCGGCGACGCGCGGCTGCGGGAGGCGGCGGAGGTCGCCCTGGCGAGGCTGGGCCAGTAGGCACTGTGCGGTAGACGCCGCGGGGCCCGCCCGGAGTG